>NZ_JAEINN010000015.1 GCF_016342405.1 Maridesulfovibrio ferrireducens
AGCAATAGAAAAGTTGGCGCAAGAGAGTTCTCAAGGATAAGGGCGCAGGAAGAAGCTTATTAAAAGAAAAGCCCTCGACATAACGCCGAGGGCTTTCTTGATCGTAAACTTCCATATTAAAGAATAGTTGTCATAACATGCTTAATTTAAATAAATAGTTTTCTTGATTGTGAATTGATAACTCCTAAAAAGTGAACCTAATCCCGCCAGTAACTCTGTTGGATAGATAGTCCCCCTTAACTCCGTCATAGTCCAATTCCTTGAGTCCTACTTTCAACTTATAATCGAGGTCCAAAGATATGTTCTCAGTAAGTCTGTACCCTATGCCGACAATTGGTTGAACAAGAGGGATGCTTGTTGATCCGTCTGCGCTTAGGCTCCAATATTTAATCTCTGAGTCTGACCACCCATATCCTACGCCAGCCCCGAGGTATGAAAACAATCTTGTTTCTGTTCCTGAAAATTCATACAGCACGTTTCCCATAATTGACTTCATATCGAGAGATCCATCAACGTCTATTGACTTGTCGTCCTCTTTCCCGCGCCCTAAATCTGAAGTGAAGTAACTGCCTTCTAATTCTACTCGCCAACCCTGCTTCCATTTATAACCAGCGGCAACAGTCCCACCATACCCTACGTCGAAGGTCAAGCTATAGGGAGTTTTACTGATATCAGTTTCTGCTATATACTGACCACCAACTCCGGCAGAAACATATGGTCCAGCCTTAAAGTAATTATCGAAAGCTTGAGCTGGAACAGAGAAAAGCAGAATAGCCGCAAATGCCAAAAGTAGTTTTTTCACAATTTCCCCTAAAGTTAAGATCTCATTAAGAAGTATAATTATTGCATAAGTTTTATACTTAAAATCACAATAAAGGTGTTTTGTCTATACTGGCTAGGATAAATTTGTGATCAAAGTATCGCGTGATAGCATGTGAAATGTAATTGATTTGCAGGTGAGATAAATATAATGAATGAGGAAGGAAATAATTCCGCTACCCAACAGTAAAGCCCTCGTTTCTCATTGTGAGATTCGGGGGCTTTGCTTATGTGCAAAAAAAGGAAGTGTAGACCAGAGTGTATACCAAAAGAAAAGGGTTTAGCTAATTGTGTTAGCTAAACCCTTGATTTCTATGGTCGGGGCGAAGAGATTCGAACTCCCGGCATCCTGCTCCCAAAGCAGGCGCGCTACCAAACTGCGCCACGCCCCGACTGATATAATTTGCTGCACTAGCGCTGTGCACAAAAAAGGGGATAGTTGAAACGTATGTGCTTGGCAAGTGTTAATTTCATAAAAATGAAAATAAATTTAAGTCTTTTAGGTTTTATTGTTTATTTTCAGGTGTTTATTGTTTTTAATTTATTTTTCAATTAATTGGACTTGTTCTCAAAAACCCCATTTGCGTGGCATCCGCAGTATTTACACATGCCATGATCAACTCCCATATTTTCCATTGAAAAGCCTAATCTGCGGATAATTTCTTTGTTGCAGGAAGGGCAGAACGTTGAGGAAAATTCATTTCCAGGAACATTACCTATATATATGTACTTGAGTCCCGCGTCGTTCCCTGCTTGTCGGGCAAGGGTCAGAGATGTCATAGGGGTTACCGGACAATCCTGCATCATATAGTCGGGATGAAAGCGGGAGATATGCCACGGGACTTCTTCGCCAAGTTCTGTAGCTATGAAGTTTGCCAGTTGTTTCAGTTCAGATATCTCATCATTTTTGCCGGGAATGAGCAGGGTTGTTACTTCCAGCCACCAGCCCAGTTTTTTAATGTGCTTGAGCGTTTCGAGTACAGGGTTCAGTTTGCCTTTGCAGATTTCCTTATAAAACGTGTTGTTGAAACTTTTTAGATCAATGTTGGCAGCATCAATTAAGGGGGCAAGTTCTTCGAGACATTCAGGACTTTGAAATCCGTTTGAAACTATGATGTTTTTTAAACCGTGATCGTGAGCAAGTTTTGCAGTGTCCTGCATAAGCTCAAAAAATATAGTCGGTTCTGAATAGGTGTAGGATATGGACTTACATTTGTGGGATATAGCAAGCTCGACCAGTGTTTCGGGCGTTACTTTCTGTCCTGTTACCTCGCGGCCCGATTTTGGGTGTTGTGATAACGAGGCATTTTGGCAGAATTCACAGCCGAAATTACAACCTTGCGTGCCTAGTGAAAAAGTACTGGTGCCGGGCAGAAAGTGATAGAGCGGTTTTTTTTCAACGGGGTCAATGTTGATCGCTGCGACCAAGTCGTATGTTTTTGTCATCAGCGAACCGTCAATGTTCTGCCGGACTCCGCATATTCCATGATTGTCAGGCTCTATAATACAAAAATGATTACAGAGACGGCATTGGACTTTTCCGTTTTTCAATTCTTTCCATAGTCGTGCAGGGTGTAGCATTTTTGGAAGTCCTTATCTTTTAATTTCAGGGACAATAAGAATAGGGCCGATGTTCGGCGTGTCCTTTTCATCCTTTTCTTTTGGTCTGGTGCTCATTATATTAGACTTGTTTCCGGACTCAATTGAGATTTCATTGTTGTCTTGTCTTGTTCCCATGCGAATATTTTCCCGGTCTTTGGCAGTGTCCTTATTAATAAATTTAGTTCCAGCCAAAGCAGCCCCTGAGAAAATAAGTCCAAAAATAATAAATCCGAATATTAAAGTTTTCTTGTACATGATATTTCTCCGTGTCATACTGTACCAGACTGTTCAGAATTTGGCACCTTCTTAGTTACTCCGAAAACTAAAAGAGTAGAACATGTTAACCATTCGTATCTTTTGAGTTTTATAGCTGATCATCATCTATATTTTAACTATAGTGAATGATTCTGCTTCTTCGTCAGGTCGTGTAAATCAATGCAAGCTGCGGACCTTAGTTGTTTTATCATCGATAAAAGGTGCAATGATGCGCCTTGAACTCTTATCGATTTCAGCATATACAATCCATTCTTAGAGATTGTTAGGAGATAAATATATGGCAAGTCGTTCTGATGCTTACAAGGCCGCCGGTGTTAATATCGACGCGGCAAATGATTTTATAGGTCGCATTAAAGGTATGGTGGGTTCCACCTTTACCAAAGGTGTAGTCACGGATATCGGTGGTTTCGGCGGGCTTTTCAAGCTTGACCTGACCCAAATGGAAGAGCCTGTTCTTGTAGCAGGAACCGATGGCGTGGGTACTAAATTAAAACTGGCTTTCGCGTTAGACAAACACGATACCATCGGTATTGATCTTGTCGCTATGAGCGTGAATGACATCTTGGTACAGGGCGCAAAGCCTTTGTTTTTCCTTGATTATTTTGCAACAGGAAAGCTGGAAGTAGGCGTAGCTGAAACAGTCCTTTCCGGAATAGTTGAAGGGTGTAAAATGTCATCCTGCGCTCTGCTTGGCGGAGAAACCGCAGAAATGCCCGGATTTTATGCCGATGGCGAATATGACCTGTCCGGCTTCTGCGTCGGTATGGTTGATAACGCAAATATTGTTGATGGTTCTTCCATTACAATCGGTGATTCAATCATCGGCCTTGCTTCCTCAGGTGTCCATTCAAACGGATATTCTCTGGTTCGTAAACTGTATGATGAATCCGGTCTTGCAGCAGATGACCTTCTGCCCGGTACGGATCAAAAAATCGGAGAAGCTCTTATTACTCCGACTAAAATTTATGCAGACGCTGTACGCAATATTATCCGCGAAATCGAAGTTAAGGGAATGGTTCATGTTACCGGCGGCGGTTTCTATGACAATCTGCCTAGAATTCTGCCTCAGCAGGTTACAGCAGAAATTAATTTCGGAACATGGGAAGTTCTTCCTGTGTTTAACTGGATGAAAGAACAGGGTAATCTCAGTTGGCCTGAAATGTTACAGATTTTCAACTGTGGTATCGGTTACATCATGGTTGTTAAAGGTGACAGAGAAGAAGACGTTATCAATAGACTTAATGGCATGGACATTAAATCTTGGAAAATCGGAGAAATAACTGCCAGAGATGGTGATTCCGAACAGGTAAACGTTAATTTCTAAATCCTGATCAAGATTAAAATTAAAAACCCCTGAAACTAAAGTTTCAGGGGTTTTTTTTGTAATTAAATTATCAAGCTGAATTATTTCTTTTTCCAGTTGCCTGACGCATCTTGAATCCACCATCCTGCGGGTGCTTTTTTCTGCCATACCTCGGTGAAGATGTTTGTGACTTTCACAATTTCACTTCCGGGAATGTTCATTGATGCTGCAACTTCTGCGTATAGTTTTTTTCTCGTACTGTTATCCTGTGAAATTAATCTGCGGACTGCTGCGGTGTCAGGAAGACTTAAACCACTCTTATTTATCAGTTCCAGATATCCACTGTTGTTGATGCCTATATTCCCGGCATTGTAATAGGGGATAAGTTGCTGGTGGTTTGCCGCGATATTTTGTTTCAAGCCTCTGATCGCAGAGTTGGACTGTTTAAGTCCTTCAATGTCGGATTCGGTAACGTCCTGTGCATATGCGGCAGATGGCGTTATGAATGCAAGAAAAGACCGTAGAGACGAGCTGTCTTTGTTATTTACGGGTTGTTGAGAATCGGAACCGTAAATGTCATCGACGATATCTTCAGCCGCTTTTTCGACCTGCGCTGCCGGAAAATATATGTTTACAGTGACGCAGGCTGCAAAGGCAAAAAGAGTCATCAACGTTAAAACCTGAGCGGTTTTTTTGATCATAATTATCTCCTGTTAAGGAATTTAGCGCGACCCTGATATTCTTTTCAATCTTTTCAGCATGTCGGAAAAGCTGATGAGGTTTTCAGGGTTGCTGTTAATAACATTTATACCGAATAATGGCGGCCTCTTAATTATATACTCGATTCCGTCCTCTCTGATCAAGCCTCGTATTTTAAACAAGTCGTGGTCTAAAGTACACTCAAGACCCAGTCCTGCATAACTGAATTCCTGGAAAAATTGTGAAAACATACCAACTCCGACACCTGTAAGGCCTGAACCTGTTCCAATCACAGATAAGGTGTTAACGGCTTTGAGACTGATTGCCTGATCAGTGTCCGAATCAGGGACTGTAACAGCGTAAAGCTTAAATTTAGCAGGTTGGTCGTACGCTATGACTAAGTCTGTCAGATCAAGGTTCATTCTACCTGTGATGCGCCCGATATCAAGAGCTTCACTGAGTGGCTTGAGTTTCAGTGTTCCAATATTGAAATCTGCCCCGTACTGTCGGGATTTTGAAAAAGGATTATCAGCAAATATCTCTGATATTTTTATTTTGCCGCCGTATACTTCTCCCGAAAAACTTCCAAGTGTTGATAACCGCTTTTCAAGTAGCCAGAATTCGATATTACCGTCTATTTGACCGTCAACAGGCAGAGACGCGGGCGAAAGGGGCAATAGATTGACATCCTTTGCGTTTAGTTTGCCATGCAGAGCAAAGCCGCTGGAAAAAGGATTATCTACAGTAAGTTTTGAAAGTTTAATTTTCCCGCCGCCAAGAGGAATTTCATCTAGGTTTCCGAACACAGCTTTGTTTGAAGAAAGGGTTATCGGAATATTGAAATCTGACAACTGAAGCTGTCCCGCCTCGAGTTTGCCAATTTTTATAAAACCTTGCTTAGGTGCGGTTAAATCTTTGTCTGGTTGCGGATATAAATTTGTGTCGAGTGAAGCGGAAAACGGAATATTTGCTGTTATTGATTTTGAGGTAATAATTGAAGAATTAAAATCTCCCTTTGTCAGGTTTATGTTTCCAGACAGAATTGTTTTTTCAGGACTTCCTTTGAAGTTGCATAAAAGGGCAAGAGTTCCGTTAGCGGAAAGTTGTTCAAGTGAAAAAGGTTCAACCGCAAGAGTTTTAAACGGTGCCGCTAAAGCCGGGATTTGCAAGAGGACTTCCCCTGAATAATTAAGTCCGTTTTTAGTCTTTTTGATCAGCGTCTTTGCAGTAATATTTCCCATTTTTTCCCATTGCGTATTTATTCGGGAAGAAATGTTTCCTTGTTTATCCGGCAGGGTTGAAATCAGGGTTGTTTTCAGTGGATGCTTGTTAAGATTTAAATATAAAGTGTCAAAAAGAGCTTCACCTGAATTAATTTCTAAAGTCGTTTTAATCTGCGGTTTGTTGACGGGAATAGTAGACTTTAGCGTACCTGAAAAGTTATCAATTAAGTAAAGACCATCTGGTGAAGCTATCGAAAGTTCGCTGAATTTAAGTAAAAAACTTGATTCCGGTTTAGTTTTGATTTTGCGGAGTGTGAGTGACAGAGCAAGTTTACCTTGTTTTTCCCAGTCAGACTTTACTTCGCTTAGCAGTTTGTTTGCTATTTTTTCCAGCAGTGGGAGGGGATCAATAATATTTAATGACAGGGTTCCATCAAAAGCCGGTGAATAATTTAAATTCGTTTTTATCAGAGGAAGGTTGCCGACTGCTATAGAAATATTTTTAAACTGGGCAGATCCTTTTTCTGTAAAGAATCTACCGTTTCCTTTAATTGAAATGTCGGGGTTTTGTAATTCAAGTTCGGGGAGACTTATTCCGAGTTTTTTGATTTGGATGGATAAGTTCCGAAAAGCAACACTTCCTTCTTCTAAGCGAACCTCAGTATTTATTCTGATTTTAGCGGTTTTCAGTGGGCTTTTTTGCGGTATAAATTCTCCGATGAAATGGAAGTTTGTCGTTTTGATATGTTTAAGAGATCCTTTGAGAACGCCGGATAGACCCGCTTGAGGGATATTTACCGCAAACTGCCAGTTCACACCGAAAGAGTTTACTTTTTCGGCGTAAGCAGAGTGAGGCGATATGAGCATCAGCAGTAAAAAAAAGCTGATCAGCATTGATAGTGGGCGGCGATTCATTTCTTTCTTATACACTTCAGGTTGAATGGTGAAAAGTGAAGCTTCAACATATCCTGAGATTATTTTTTTATTATTTAGAATGTCTAACAATAAAGTTCGCGGTTATTCAGATATTAAAAAGCCGTCAAAAAACGATTTGTTTTCTGACGGCTAAGTAATAGCTGGAGATAAGGAATAATTTATCAGTCGCCCAGATAAGGGTTAAAATATCCGAAACCGATCCAAGGGCATTCCGATTTAATTCTTTTGCGGAAATTAACGAATCCCATTCCGGGGCCGAGATCATTATCTTCGACCAGTTCCATATAAAGGTCAGGGTCTATGTTGAGATTGCGAAGCTGAATGAAGTCGAACTTTGATTCTGTTGCGGCTTTAATAAGTGCATTCACTTCATTTTCTGTATCGCTTACTCCTGGGAAATAGAGGTAGTTGAGAGATACATGCAGTCCAAGTTCTTTGGCAGTGTGGATGGTCGCAAGTACGTCTTCAAACTTATACCCTTTGGGACGGTAATAAGCATTGTATACTGGTTCCAGAAAGCTGTTCAAACTTACTCTGATAGAGGTAAGCCCTGCTTCTGAGAGAGGCTTCATTGTCGCGGTCAAAGAACCATTGGTATTTATGTTAACAGTTCCCTTGCCGCCTTCGTCGCGATATCTCTGTACGGCTTCGCAAAGTAGCTTAGCCTCAGTCAATGGTTCGCCTTCGCAACCTTGACCGAATGAAAAAATCGGCTTTGATTCGCGTTTGGCGTGATAGTGCATTATTTCCGTGATTTCATCAGCAGTCGGCGTAAATTTGATGCGTTCCTGTGTGGAAGGAAATCCGGAATCTTCGGGTTGTTCAGATATGCAGCCGATGCAGCGGGCATTGCAGGTCCGGGCAGTTGGAAGCGGTGCTTCAAACCTGCCGAGAGCAAGATTCTTTGCTGCGGGGCAGCCGTAAGTCAGAGCGCAGTTTGCAAGGTGTTTCACCAAGCGGTTTTCAGGCATGTCTTTCATCAGCCTTTTTGCGCCGGACTCAACTTTCTGCTGTGGTATTTTAGTAAAAATCTGGCGTTTATCTTCATCTACAACCTTGGCTGTAATCCAGAATCTGCCGTTGGCATAACCGACTGCGCCATAGGCGAACATCGGTAAGATAGGTGCGTCTTCGGTATTTGCATAGGCAGCTAGTCCGGTCAGTGTGTGGCCGGGACAGGCAAATGCGGCTACGGCTAACCCTTCAACTTCTTCAACTTCACCGGTTTCGGAGTTTAGCCCAAGCGGGATTCTTCCAGGCAGTAAGAAAAATTCACTGTCAGGAGGCAGCGGGATATATTCTTCGGGTTTGGGTTGAGCCAGCTCATCCCCTCTGCGGCAAATCATTTCAAATTCAGGGTGATCGAATATTTGACCGTCTTTATCCGCGTAAACGAGGAGAGGACGCGGTTTCTTTTTTGAAGACATTAAATTAATTCCTGTTCAAATTTTCTGGAGGTTTTGGGAGGGTGGTGATCAGGGTCGTTCCCTGATTCCATGAGCTTGTAAAAGAAATATCTCCGCCTGAAACTTTAGCGATCAGTTTCGAGCTGTATGTTCCCAGTCCTGTCCCGTTCCGTTTGCCGTGGGTTGCATAACGATCGAAAAAGCTGTTTTTAATAGAACTCGGAACTTCACCGAGATTATGAATTTCAGTGATTATCGATTGTTCCGTGTCATGGAGGCGAACCGTTATAGTCGAATTCTCAGGAGCTGCCTCTGCGGAGTTTTTAATCAGGTTCGAGAACATGGTGATGATGAGGGACGCTTCGCCGTAACAAACAAGCGGACATTCATCCTGAAGAGGTTCATCCTCTAAAAAGCAGAGAATTTCAAGCTTCTTATCATCAACTAACTGACTTATATCACCGATTGCGGCTGTGATTGCTCTAAAAAGGTTGAACGGATGTGAGTCCGCAACAAGAGAACCTGTTTCGAGTCTTATTAGTGTTAAAGATGTGTCAATTTGACGAATCATCCTTTCACTTGTTTTGCGCACTATTTCCGCGAGTCGCTGGTAGTCATCACTAAGATCAGCTTCTGTTTCAAGTATGCGGGACATGCCTACAATTGTAGCTGTAGGAGACCTCAAGTCGTGTCTGGCGATGCGTTCCATTTCTTCTCTGAGCTGGAGCTGCTTGCGTTGCTCGGTAACATCAAGTGCCAGAAGTAAAAAAACAGAAGGAGCGACTTGTTCAATGGTGAGATCCCAGAATCTTTCATATGCGCAAACAGATTTTAGTGAATGAATGCGGTATGCTTCCTGATCAGTGAAGAGGTTATTGCGAACATCCTCAGCAAGAAAAGATATAAAAGGTATGCTGGATTTGGAGCTTTTAATCGGTAACGTCTCTAAGGCAGATTTATTTGCCATAATGGTTTTTCCGGTACAAGAGCCAACTAAAAGAGCAGGAAAAGGAAGTCCTTGAAGAATTAAATCGTAGAGTTTTGAGTTTTCATCTGTCTCTCTATTGCGAATAATCTTTTTGTGATATTCGGAAATATTTGAAATGATGCTTGTCGCTGATGCCGTGGATGGTATGAACGAGACATTATGAAAATCAAAAAGAGATTCAAACGAGTTAGGATTATTTACGTCTATAATGAATATAGCTTCCGCGTCCTGATTTATTTCCCGGATAGATGAGAACGTTTCGTAAGGACGGTCAAAATCCGCAAAAATTATTAGGTCCGGTTGCTGACTGGCATAGATAAAAAGAGTTTCTCTGGGATTTTTTGCAATAGAAATAGAATGGCCGAGGTTGTGAAGCTCAAGCATTAAAGAATGCAGTAATGTGCTTTTCCCGGTTATAAGGATGTTCAGTCTTTTTCGGGAATCGTCAAAACAACAGTCTTTCATATTGCCTCCAACTTCTTATACTGAACCGGGTGTCTGGAAAAAACTGTTCGCCCAGCGCATTGAGTCATAATAGTTACGTGAAACTGAGACCGGGTTCAGCCCGAGTTCAAGAATCGTTTCTTCGAGTTTGTCCCATTGTGCTGCTTCGAAATAGTCTATCAATTCAAGGTGTTTGCGATAAATATTTTCTTCACCGCATAATGCAGCTCTGAGATCTTCATCAAGGGGTAAATACTTGGTTACGACATTCATAGGCATATCGAACATTGCCCCCAACAGGGAGAATAGACCAAGTAAAAACATGGATTCAGCAGGAATATTATGGTTTGAGTCTAACGTTACCATCTCAAGAAATTTTGCGCGCTGAGTTGCCAGTTGCGGAAGCTCGGTACTTTTCTTGTTGGAAATAAGATCCGTCAAAAGTATAACTCTCAGCCAGTTTTTTATAAGTTTCCAGCCAGCAAGAACTATTGCCTGCTTTATTGAAGTTATTTTTTGCGAGAATCCGAATGTCGGAGAGTTGAGTAGTGTAAGCAGTCTGTAGCAGATAGATACATCGTTTTGCAGAGCTTCAGCCAGAGCTTCAAAATCCTGCGAGGGATCTTCAATCAGTTTGAAAAGTTTGAGTTTTACAACTTCACTGGGGCGTAGTTTTCTGCCTGCAATATTCTCAGGACGTTTAAAATAAAATCCTTGAAAAAAAGCAAAGCCGAATTTTTGAGCCAATTGGTAATGGCTCATGTCTTCAACTCTTTTCGCTATTAACTTCACACCCTCTTTTTGGGCGATACAATGTATCCGGTGAAGTTGGTCCTCGTTAGCGGATTTGATGTCTACTATCACGACATCTGCATATTTTATTAAAATATCACCTTGTGGGCGTCCTTCAAAATCGTCGATGGCAACTGTATATCCATCTTTTGAAAGATCTTGAAGTGCTCTTATGAGATTTGGAGTCGGAGGAGTCATTTCCGGTATTTGAACAACTGTGTTCTTTGCCGGTAATGAATATGGAATTTTTTCTATAATAGATTTATGAGAAAAATTGATAACAAGCTTAACATCACCGGGGAGTTCTTCTCCCGGAATAGAGCATGAATCTGCGGCAACGTTTAAGGTTGCTTTATAATCATCAGATATAATGGCGGTTGTCGCTGAACTGCTGTTACGAAAAAACAGCTCATATCCCCATAGTGATTGGTCCGGCTGAAGAATCGGCTGCCGGGCGAAAAATATTTGATCGTAGAGCGGGGTGTTTGTTATAGCCATTATTTACTGTTGTTTGTTACAGATTTTAACGAGGTCATAAGTAAATATATTTTTTCTTTCGCATTGACCAGTGCTTAATGATCTATCCTTGTTATTTGTAAGTCAAAAACACATTTTCAGGATAAAAGTTGATTTGTTAATCAATGTGATGCTATAAGCAGGAAAAGGCGGAATCGTAAAACGATTCCGCCTGAATAAATCCAAATGTAAGTCGTAATTCGACTTAACGCTTTGAGTACTGGAACTTTGCGCGAGCGCCTGGCTGACCAGGTTTTTTACGTTCTTTCTTACGTGCGTCACGAGTCAGAAGACCTGCGCGTTTAAGAAGAGTACGAAGCTCTGGGTCCATAGCGAGAAGTGCGCGAGAAATACCGTGTCTGACAGCCTGTGCCTGACCAGCTACTCCGCCACCGTCTGCGTTTACTTTAATATCAAACTTACCAACGTTTTTAGTAAGTTTAAGAGGCTGCTGAACAATCATCTGGAGAGTTTTACGAGGAAAGTAATCTTCGTAAGCTTTTCCGTTGACTGTGATTACGCCTGTACCTGGGTACATACGTGTGCGTGCTACAGCATTCTTTCTTTTGCCAGTACCGTAAATGAAATCTTGGCTCATTTTATTTCCACCCTGTAATTAAAATTCGAAAGGCTTAGGCAGCTGTGCTTCGTGTGGATGATCTGTACCAGTGTAAACTTTAAGTTTTTTGATCATCTGTCTGCCGAGGCTACTCTTAGGAAGCATGCCGCGTACAGCTGTTTCGATAACAACTTCAGGTTTCTTCTCAAGCATTACTTTCAAAGTCCTGGATTTGATGCCGCCAGGGTGGTTGGTGTGCTTGTAGTAAGTCTTCTGATCTAGCTTGTTGCCGGTAACTCTGATTTTGTCAGCGTTCAGAACGATGACGAAATCGCCGGTGTCAGCGTGAGGTGTGAACATAGCTTTGTCCTTGCCTCTGAGCTTTGTGGCGATTCTGGTTGCCAGGCGTCCAAGTACCATGTCGGTTGCATCAACTACGTACCATTCGCGGCTGATGTCCTCACTTTTTGGAATATATGTTTTCATTTTGAAATGCTCCTTACGTAGAATCTGGGAATGGGACTTATACATATAATGACGACTTGCTGTCAAGGGCAAATCTTCCCTTCCTAGTTTTAATTACGACTCAGCAATAACCTTTTTCAGGGTTGCCAAAGCCTTGTCAATTCCTTTGGGGTCGGTACCGCCGGCTTGAGCCATATCAGGCCTGCCGCCGCCACCTCCACCTACCTCAGCTGCAACGGGTTTAATCAGCGCACCGGCTTTGAACCTGTTTGTCAGGTCTTTAGTCACTGCGATAATTAAGGAAACTTTATTATCTTCGACCTCGGCTATCAGGCAGATGATACCGGAATCCAGTTTGGATTTCAGTGCGTCTGTCTGGTCGCGTAAGGCCTTAACATTCGTCAATTCAAGCTTGGCAGCAAGAACTTTGATCCCTGCGATCTCTTCTATAGAGCTCATCAGGTCCGCTCCTGCGCCGGAAGCAAGCTTGGCTTGAAGTTGTTCATTTTGGCGAGTCAATTCTTTATTCTGAGCTATGAGCGCCGCGATTTTGTCAGAAACCTGACCTGGGGCGGCTCTAAGTAAGTCCTGAGACTTGCTTATCTCGTCACGTTGTCCTTGCAGGAATGTGAGGGCGTTCCATCCCGTTGCCGCTTCAATCCGGCGTATGCCTGCGGCAACTCCGGATTCGGACAATATTACAAAGGTTCCGGCCTCGCCTGTTGATTTCAGGTGAGTACCTCCGCATAGCTCCATGCTTTCTCCGGTGATATCGACGACTCTTACGACATCTCCGTATTTTTCTCCGAACAGTGCAGTAGCACCTTTTTCAGCAGCTTCTTTGTTGCTGAGCTCTTGGACGTCAACTTTCGTAGCTGTCAGAATGGCGCGGTTAACTTCATTTTCAACCTGCCGGACTTCTGCGGGAGTCATGGCTGCAATGTGAGTGAAATCGAACCTGAGTCTATTCGGGCCGACTAGTGATCCAGACTGCTTTACATGGTCTCCGAGAGTTTTTCTCAGAGCGGCATGCAGCAGGTGAGTCACTGTGTGATTGCGCTCTGTTGCTAACCTGATTTCGTCATCTACTTCCAGCTTGGCTTCTTGTTCTAGGAGAAGTTCGCCTTCGTTTACAAAAATTTTACAAGCTGTGAGTTCAGGGGAAGCTTTAACTGATTCCAGTATGTCCGCGTTTCCTGTCAAAGTGCCGACTGTGCCAGAATCCCCCATCTGTCCACCGGATTCTCCGTAGAAAGGAGTAGCGGCAGTGATAAGCCATCCTCCTGACCCCTGAGAAATGCGGTCTAGATGATCTCCGCTTTCGGAAAGAAGATTTATGATTCGGGAGTCAGTCACCAATTCACCATATCCGGTGAAACGGTTTTTAAGTCCAGCTTCAAGAACTGTGCGGAATATTGCCGCAGTATCTTTTTCTCCGGACCCTTTCCATGCTTTTTTGGCTCTTGTCTTCTGTTCTTTCATAGCTGCTTTGAAGCCGACTTCATCTACAGTGAACCCGTGTTTCTCAGTAACGTCATTGACGATATCGAGCGGGAATCCGAAAGTGTCATAAAGTTTAAAAGCCAGTTCGCCGGAAATAGTATTTTTGCCTTCTTTTTTAAGTTCTTCCATCTCGTCTTCGAGAATTATAAGACCCTTATCTAAAGTCTGGCTGAATCTTTCTTCTTCTTCACGAACCATGCGGGCCATGAATTCTTTATTATCTTCGAGTTCCGGGAACTGTCCGCTCATTTCAGAAACAACCATTCTGACTGTTTCATGAAGGAAAGGATCGGTAAGTCCAATAAGGCGTCCGAAACGGAAAGCTCTTCTGATCAAGCGACGGAGCACATAACCACGCCCTTCGTTTGAAGGAAGGATCTGGTCTGTGATCAGAAACGCAATAGAGCGCGAGTGGTCGGCAATGACCTGTAGCGCGGTGTCTATTTCGCCGTCTTCTTTATATTTTACACCGGCTTTTTTGGCGATAGCCTGAATCATCGGCTGAAACAGGTCTGTTTCATAATTTGATTGTACGCCCTGACATACAGCGGTAATTCTTTCCAGTCCCATGCCTGTATCAATGGAAGGGCGTGGAAGCGGAACTCGATTACCTTCTCCATCCTGGTCGTACTGCATGAAAACGAGGTTCCATATTTCAAGGAAGCGGTCACAATCACATTTTCCGATCCCGCAATTGGGGCCGCAAGTCATGTTCTCGCCCTGATCAATATGTACTTCGGAGCAAGGACCACAAGGACCAGTGTCACCCATGGACCAGAAGTTTTCTTTTTCGCCCAGTTTGAAGATTCGGTCAGCCGGGACATTAACAACTTTCTGCCAGAGTTCTCCGGCTTCATCGTCATCTTTATAAATGGTTATATAAAGTTTGTCTTTGGGCAGTTTCAATTCTTCAGTGAGGAATTTCCAGCAAAATTTGATAGCGTCTTCTTTAAAGTAGTCGCCAAAAGAAAAATTGCCGAGCATTTCAAAAAAAGTGTGGTGACGGGCAGTACGGCCTACATTTTCGAGGTCGTTGTGCTTTCCGCCGACGCGCAAACATTTCTGTGAAGTTGTTGCGCGGACATAGTCTCTTTGTTCCTGTCCAAGAAAAGTCTTTTTAAACTGGACCATTCCTGCGTTGGTGAACAGCAGGGACGGATCGTCTTTTGGGACTAGGGATGAACTTGAAACAATTTCATGTCCGTTATTTTTGAAAAAAGTAAGGAATCTTTCTCTGATTTCACTGGCCTTCATGGGCTGTCTCCGTAAAAAACTCTAATATCGTGAATATTCTAAGTGAGCATATTTAAAACCCCGGGAGGCCGAGGTTATTTATCATCGGGCCAACAGGCTTTACTCGTCAGAAGTAGTTGCGTCAACCTTCACCTCAGGGGCTTCTTTCATGCCGAGATGAACGAGGATTTTGTCTTCTATCTCCTGTCGTAATTCAGGAGTGTCTATCAAGAATTGGCGGACATTTTCCTTGCCCTGTCCAAGTCTCTCTGAGCCGTAAGCATACCATGCTCCACTTTTGTCAATAATTCCGTAATCCACGCCGAGATCAAGAATTTCGCCTTCGCGGGACATTCCTGTTCCATAAAGTATGTCTACAAGAGCTTCTCTGAAAGGCGGTGCAACTTTATTTTTAACAATTTTGATACGGGTGCGTGAACCGAAAACTTCCTCTTTATCTTTGAGGGTCTGGATTCTGCGGATATCAAAACGTACCGATGCGTAGAATTTAAGGGCGTTACCACCGGATGTTGTTTCGGGGTTTCCGTATCCGGCCATACCGATTTTCATACGGATCTGGTTGATAAACAATACAACAGAATTAGATTTATGGATAGTACCGGTCAGCTTTCTAAGGGCATGAGACATAAGTCTTGCCTGTCCGCCGACCTGAGTTTCACCCATGTTGCCTTCAAGTTCAGCCTGCGGAATAAGAGCCGCAACGGAGTCGATTACGACGATATCAACTGCGCCGGAACGAACCAGCAGGTCAGTGATTTCCAAAGCCTGTTCGCCGTAGTCCGGCTGAGAAATAAGTAGTTCGTCGGTGTTTACACCGAGTCTTTGAGCATATTTAACATCAAGAGCGTGTTCTGCATCAACAAAGGCAGCGGTTCCACCGTTTTTCTGACATTCTGCAATTACATGCAGGGCCAGTGTTGTCTTACCTGATGATTCCGGTCCGTAAACTTCGGTGACTCTACCTTTAGGAATCCCGCCGATACCCAAAGCCAGATCAAGGCTTATAGAACCTGTCGGGATGACCGGGATAGCTTGTATAGCACCTGAATCAAGGCGCATGATTGAGCCTTTACCGAACTTGCGTTCAATAGTTGTAAGTGCTGTGTTCAGTGCTTCTTTACGGAGCTCTTCGGGGTTTGCGGCTTTTCTGCTCATGTATTCTCCAGTTTGGGGTTGGACGTTTCAACGCATTTTTTTTCCAGTGATTGTCACATGCACAAGAAGCCTTTACGGCGAGATGCGGTGGTCTCCGTCCAGACGAATCAAGCAACTGCTTCCGATACCAAATAGCTCGTAATAAGGCAATCTCAAACGTTCATATTAATTATTATGCGATTATTTAATTTGGTTATAGAAAAACGCAGAATCAGCCTTTTACGGGGGGGTGTCAGCACTTTTCGAGCTTGATGATCAGTTGCAGTTTACTTCGAATGAGGTTACAAGCCGCCCCATGAACACTCGATATGACGCTTTAGCTCTCTTTTCAGGGGGCCTCGATAGTATACTGGCATGCAAGGTTATTCAGGATCAGGGACTTAAGGTTCTAGGTATTCATTTCATCACTCCTTTTTTCGGCAATCCTGAGAAGATTGAAGATTGGCAGGAAATTTATGGTGTTGATATACTTCCTGTTGATATAAGCTCTAAATATATAAAAATGATGCTTGATGTTCCCGCTCACGGCATGGGTAAACTTGTTAATCCCTGTGTGGATTGCAAGATTATGATGCTTCGTCATGCCCATTCTCTGATGGATGAATTCGGAGCAAAATTTATTATTTCCGGTGAAGTTGTAGGGCAGAGGCCTATGTCGCAACGGCAGGAAGCGCTAAATTCAATCAGAAATGATGCGGCAGTTAAAGACGTATTGCTGCGCCCTTTATGTGCGAAAAGTCAGTTAATCACTCCTTGTGAAGAATCCGGCCTTGTAGACAGGGAGAAGCTTCCGCATATCAGCGGCCGCGGACGTAAAGAGCAGCTTGCAATGGCCAAAGCATATGGATTTAAGGTTATTCCTACACCTGCGGGAGGCTGTAAGCTTACTGAATATGAAAATGCAGCTCGCTTTCTGCCGCTTCTGCGGAATCTTAAAGAACCTGATGTTAATTTTTTCAAGCTGACGACAGTCGGTCGGCAGTATTGGGCCGGTAATAAATTGCTCGCAATCGGCAGGAATCAAGACGACAATGAGAATATTGAAAAATTATTCAATGATGGGGATTATGTTTTTGAAGTAAAGGATTTCCCTGGTCCTTTAAGCCTTGGACGCGCTCTCAATTCTGAAGGATGGACCGAGCGTGAGATTCTCGATGCAGCAGCTATGACGGCTTCTTTTTCACCGAAGGCTCGTAATTCCGGCGGTGAAGTGGTTGTGAATGTCATCGGTCCGAATGGAAATAAAGATGTTTCGGTTTTACCCTCCAGAGAGACTGAGACCGTTTTTGCGGGACCTAATCTTGAGGGACTTAAAGAATGGAAGATCGAACGCGAAAATTTTAGACTTAAAAATATTGAGCTTAAAAAAAATGAAGGTGATAATTTGGCGCTGGGAAAAAATGACTAATTTTGGTAACATAATAGCTTATCCCAATGCCGGAGGATTTAATGGTTTCTAACGCAATATATTTTCTTCTTAGTATTTTTCTACTTTGGTTCGGAGCTGACTGGATTGTTGAGTCTGCGTCTAAGATCGCTAAAAAATATAAAGTTTCCGACCTTGTTGTAGGCTTGACCATTGTTGCTTTCGGAACATCTGCTCCTGAATTTTTGGTTACAGCCACCGCAGCGTTTAAGGGACTTTCGGATTTATCCTTATCCAATGTAGTCGGTTCGAATATTTTTAATCTAGGTTTTATTTTAGGGTTGATGGCTTTAATTAAGCCGCTTCCCACAACTCGCGCGCTGGCTTTGCGTGATACTCCGTTGCTGCTTGCGACAACTGCTTTGATTCTGGGGCTTGCCTATTTCGGTAATCTCGGACGCGGAGCAGGAGTGTTGCTGATCTCTATTCTGCTCGGATATATTGTCTATCTGATTGTGCATAGTAAACGGGCGGCCAAAGCTATGTCCGGCATTCCGCAGATAGAGGAAGAAGTGTGCGAAATCCGTGTAATTGACTGGGTGAAATTAGCTGCCGGATTTGTAGGAATTGCGCTCGGCGGTGACTTTATGGTTGAATCCGCTTCTGTCATTGCAACTCATTTCGGTGTTTCCAACTGGGTTATAGGTATGACTATTGTTGCAGCCGGAACATCTTTGCCGGAACTGGTAACCTGTCTTGCCGCATCCTTAAAAGGTCGTAACGAAATGTTGCTTGGTAATCTTATCGGCAGTGACTTCTTTAACTTTGCCGGAGTGCTGGGGCTTACCTGTATATTGCGGCCACTTGAGGTTTCTCCTGAAGCTATGCCGGGTCTAACCATACTTGTTGCCATGGTCGCTTTGGTACTTCTGTTTATTCGTACAGGGTGGAAAGTTTCCCGTACGGAAGGGGCGATTCTTATTACGCTAAGTATGCTTCGCTGGGTTCAGGATTTTATGACTTAGTCCTGACTTTTTAAATTTAGATTGAACAAATAAAATCCTCCGTCCGAATACCGGGCGGAGGATTTGTTGTATGGTGCTAGTCTTTAGCTACCATGACGCTGGATGCCTTGATCATGGCATTGATTGTGTCGCCTTTTTTAAGGCCCATTCTTTCGACAGAGCTTTTGGTGATGACAGAGGCCACTTCAACTCCGGGTGCAATTGTGATGATTACCTCAGCGCTGACCATGCCGATGGTAATTTCTTTGACTGTGCCGGGGATAAGATTGCGTGCGCTAATTTGCATGTTTTTTCCTTTTATCAGTTATAGGTTAATAATATTATTGAATAACAATGCTACATGTCTATCTATGTTTGTTGTTATGTTGATATTATTTTTAAAGTCAATGTATTAATATTAAGCGGATATTATCTTCTGTTCGTCTTTTCATTCTTAAGTTGATCTGATCCGACACTCGCATTTTAGACTTATCTGTCGTATAAGCTTGCATATATTCATATAAAGACCTCCGAGGAGAGATTATGTCTGAAAGTTCTGTGAGCCCGTTTAAGCACCCTAAGCCTTTTTATTTACTGTTCTCAATCGAGATGTGGGAAAGGTTCGGTTACTATGGAATGCAGGCTCTTCTGGTCCTGTTTATGGTCAATAAACTGGGGTTCAGCGATGATCTGGCTGACACTACTTTCAGTGCTTTTGCGGCGCTTGTTTATGCCTTTATTTGTCTCGGCGGATATGTCGGTGATAAAATTCTGGGGAACAGGCGGACCATGTTTTTCGGTGCTGTTGTTCTGACGGTTGGTTACGGACTTCTCGGAATTGATTGCGATAAATTTTTATATCCAGCCCTCGGTATAATTATTGCCGGGAACGGCCTTTTTAAGGCGAATCCTTCCGCTCTGGTTTCCAAGCTTTATGAGAAAGGTGACTCCCGTGTGGACGGTGCGTTTACTCTTTATTACATGGCGATAAATATCGGCTCATTTGCGGCGATGTCTCTTTGTCCGGTTATACAGAAAATGTATGGTTGGAATGCCGGATTTCTTGTTTGCTTCATCGGCATGGGGATAGCGATAGGTAACTATATAATATTTAGAAGCATACTTGATCCCATCGGATCGGAAGCAGATTTTAAACCTCTTAGTGTGCGGAATTTAGGTCTGACATTGCTGGGCACTATTTTTGTTGCTTCTATTTCCGCTCTGCTGTTGAAACATTTAGTTGTAGCTCATGAATTGCTTTATGTGGCGGTATTAGTCGTTGCCGGACTTTTTATGCGCGAAATTTACAGAGCGGAGCCGCATGAGCGTTCTAATTTAATTATTTGCCTGATCCTGATGGTTGAGGCTGTCGTTTTTTTCGCTTTGTATCAACAGATGCCTACTTCTCTTAATCTTTTTGCCGCAAGAAATGTTCATCTTTCAATTTTCGGAATTCCGGTACAGGCGGCTTCTTTTCAGGCTTTAAATCCATTCTGGATAATGGTTATAAGTCCTTTTCTTGCAATGCTTTATACAAAACTTGATAAGTCAGGGAAGGATCTTTCTCTGCCCGGTAAGTTCGCGCTCGGAATGATTATGTGTTGTGCGTCTTTTCTGACCTTGGCGCTGGTTGCGCGCTACAGGGCGGATGCCGCCGGATATGTGTCCGGGAACTGGCTGGTTTTAAGTTATTGCTTTCAGAGCATAGGGGAACTTTTGGTCAGCGGGCTCGGGTTGGCTATGGTTTCACGCCTTACTCCTGAACGCTCAATGGGGTTTATGATGGGAGCGTGGTTCATGTTCCAATCAGTCGCGATGGTCCTCGGAGGGTACATCGCAACGCTGGCAAGTGTTCCTAATGGCGGTATTCATGCTACCAAATCTCTTGTTATTTATGGCGATTTATTTATGCGTATCGGACTTGTTACCGGCGCTATCGCTCTTGTTATGACGCTTTTTGTTCCGGTGTTGAAAAAATATATTCGGGAGTGATTCCTATTTATATATGATAATTTAGTACTATTCTAAATGTCTTGCCTGTTTCGTAGAAGGTGACTATCTTTAGTACTTAGAAACTTGTTGAATATTAGCGGAGATTCCCCAAAGAATCCGAACGCGGGTGAAAATAAGGGCTCTGCTTGAACTTACTTAGATAAAATTAATTGTGAGGAGAAAATTATGAGTAGATTTGGTTCTGCCGGTGCAGTGAGATCTAAACCGGAAATCCTTAATGCTTTTATGCGTGGGGTTTATAACTGGATGAGTCTGGGCCTTTTGATGACAGCCGCTGTTGCATGGTTTACCGCGTCAACTCCAGCTGTTCTTAATCTGGTTTTTGCTCAGAATGCTGCCGGAGTATATGGGCCGACTATGTTGTTCTGGGTTGCTCTTGTTGGCGAAATCGGGCTTGTTTTTTATCTGAGCGCCCGCATTAGCAGTCTTTCTGCCAGCGCGGCAACGGGTCTTTTTATGGCCTACAGCGGACTTAACGGTTTGACTTTGTCTGTGCTTTTGCTCGCTTACACAGCTTCTTCTATTTTCCAGACATTTCTGGTTACCGCCGGAATGTTTGCGGCTTTGAGTCTTTATGGTTTGACCACCAAAAAAGATCTTACCGGAATGGGTTCCTTTATGTTTATGGGGCTTTTCGGGATCATTATCGCTTCTGTCGTGAACATGTTTATGCAGAGTTCTGCTATGGATTTTGTAATTTCTGTTATCGGAGTAATCGTGTTCGCAGGACTTACTGCTTACGATTCTCAGAAACTTAAAGTTATGGGTGAATCGGTTCCTTCTGGTGACGAAACAGCCCTTAGACGCGGAACAATCATGGGCGCTTTGACGCTCTATCTTGATTTTATCAACTTGTTCCTCTTCCTCTTAAGATTCATGGGGACTGCTCGCGATTAGTCTTGAATCTGTATTAACGGTGCTGTTTACAGCCGATTCAGGTCAATAATAATATTATCAAAGGGAACCGTCAGGTTCCCTTTGATTTTTCAGGTGATGAAATAATGTCTTTTTTACGTATCGCGCAAAATATTTTAAGTCCTGTTCTTGCCCCTGCCGGGTATGCCTACGGCTCTGTGATGGCTTGCCGTGCAAAGCTCTACAAGAGAGATTCTTTCACCCGTTTTAATCCTGCATGTCCGTGTATCTCTGTAGGAAATATCGGTTCCGGCGGAAGCGGCAAAACTCCCTTGGCAGGTTGGCTTTTAGCTTGGGCGAATAGTCTGGGAATGCAGTCTGTGCTTCTTAGTCGCGGTTATGGAGCATCTCCTTCAAAGCTTCCTTATCTGGTCACAGCTGAAAGTTCTGTTGAAGAATCCGGGGACGAGCCTTTGATGCTTGCTTCTGAAAATCCTTATGCGCGGGTTGTTGTTGATCCTATCCGTATTCGTTCAGGTAAATGGGCGACTGATCAATTTAAGCCGGATTTAATGGTGCTTGATGACGGATTTCAGCATATGGCTGTCCGGCGTGATTTGGATTTTGTTTTAATGACACCGGATGATTTTAGCGATGGATGGAATAAGGTTATTCCGCGCGGAACATGGCGCGAAGGTCAAAAGGCACTTGGGCGGGCAGATGTCTTTTTTGTTAAGAGTCCGGCTGGCGATTTCAATTCCATGAAAGATCTTATAAAAGAGAAACTCGGTAAATATAAAAAACCTGTTTTCCAATTTAATTTGCAAGCCGAGGGACTTAGACTTTTGAATGGTGAAGATTCACTTCCGTTTGGTAGTGATAAGTATTTGCTGGTTTCAGGTATCGGCAAACCTGAACAGTTCAGTAGAGACAGCAGTGAATTTATGGGTCAAATCGCTTCAGAACATATGATATTTAAGGATCATCATCCGTATAATGCGCAGGATGTTAAGATGATCAGGCAGAAAGCCGTGCAAGTCGGCGCTGCAAAAATAATATGCACTCCGAAAGATGCAGTTAAGCTTCGTAAATTAGGTTGCGAAGAATTTTATACTATTAATCTGCATGTAGAATTTGAAGAATCAATTTTCTTTGACGGAACCAAGTCTTGTGCCCCTAATATCGGGCCGGTCAGCTTTGCCGGCTGGTGGAACAGAGAACGGCTTGCACAAGCGTATAAAAGTAGAAACAGACAATAATAAGAACGTATCAAAATAGAAATTACTAAAGAAATTTTTAAAGAAATTCAAAAATATGCGGCCAAAAGAGCTGCTTAATAAAATCAAAACAATTTAGAATCAGGATATATATCATGGGTAAAAAGAAACATTCCAAGAATCCCGGCGTAATTAAGCCGTTTGAAGTAGTGAAAATTTTACGCAAAAGCGAGAAACCTCTTTCAGGTGGTGAAATTCAGAAAAGGCTGGGATTGACAAAACGTCATCGTAAGTTTGTGAAAGAGTTGCTTGTTGCACTGGTTGATGAAGGAAAAATAGTCAAGGCTGGAAGTGCTTACGGCCTCCTTGAAAAGATGAATATGATTACCGGAAAGCTTCAGGTTCAGAGGTCCGGTGCGGCTTTTGTTCTGCCGGATGAAAAAGGGCGCAAGGATATTTTCATTCGTCCTAAATCAATGAATGAAGCATGGCACGGAGATAGAGTTTCGGTTGCAATTTTAAGCGCCAATAGTGGTGGTAAAAATCCCGAAGGGCGTGTTCTCAGTGTGCTTGAAAGAGGGAAACAGGTTTTCCCTGTAAGAGTTGTCCGTGCGACCGGAGCAACTGCGTTGCTTTGTAATCCCACAGATCCGAAGCTCAATTTCGGGATAGTGGTTGAACCGAGCGAAGCTGTAAAAAGTCCATCATTGGCGAGCGCAAAGTTAGAAAAATCCGTCCTTAATAAAGCAGGTGTTGACTCAACTGTAGCTTCATCAAAGGAACAGTCTTTTGACTATTCAAAGGTTTCCCGCGGAGATATTTTACTCGTTGCTCCCGGTGAACGGATTCATGCAAATTTGTGGAAAGGTAAAATTCTTAAGTATCTTGGACGTGAAGATGATGTTCTTGTGCAGGAAGCGATAGTTAAGGCTAATAATGGAGTTCCGACCGAATTTCCTGAAAAAGCGTTGGAACAGGCTGGTTCTCTACCGGATCGTCCGAGTGAGGAAGATTTTAAATCCCGCGAAGATATGCGCGAGATTCAGTTTGTCACTATTGACGGCGCGACCGCAAAAGATTTTGACGATGCTATTCATGTTGAAACAACAGCGAAGGGTTACAGACTCAGAGTCGCAATTGCGGACGTAAGCCATTACGTTGCAATGAATTCTCCGATGGATCGAGAAGCAGGTAAACGCGCTAATTCCTATTATTTCCCTAAATCTGTTGAACCTATGTTCCCTGAAGCACTCAGTAACGGGCTTTGCAGTCTTAATCCGAATGTTGAACGGCTTGCGATGAATGCAACAATTGAGTTCGACAAAAACGGTGTTCCGCTATCTTCGAAATTTGCTTCGGTGGTAATCCGCAGTCATGCACGATTGACCTACAATCAGGTCTACAAAGCAATTATTCAGGGAGATGAAGAGGAACGCGCTAAGATTTCTGATGTTGTTCCTATGCTGGAAGTTGCGGAAAAACTGGCCCTTCAAATCAATGCAAGAAGGAAGGAACGGGGCAGTCTTGATTTTGATCTGCCAGAGCCGGAAATTCTTTTTAATTTGCAGGGTGAAACAGTGGATATCTGCCCGAGAGTCCGCAACTTTGCACATCAGATAATTGAAGAGTTTATGATCGCAGCTAACGAAGCTGTGGCTGAATTTTTGACTGCGCGTGAAATGCCTTGCCTATATCGCGTGCATCCCGGTCCTGATCCTCAGAAGTTGACCAATTTCTTTAAGGTATTGAAGAAAATGGGTGTCGCCAACGATATCCCTGACCCCATAACTCCACAATCTTTGCAGAAGGTTCTTCAGAGCGCAGACGGGGCGGATCAGGAATTTCTGGTGAGCAGAATGCTGATAAGATCCATGAAGCAGGCTAAGTACGAACCTGGAAATGAAGGTCATTTCGGGCTGGCTTCAGATTGTTACTGTCATTTCACTTCGCCGATCAGACGTTATGCCGACCTTGCCGTGCACAGATCGTTGAAGGTTGCTCTCGGTGATCAGCATCAACCGATGCATGCTCAAAAGCAATTGACAGGCCTTGGGTCACATCTGAGCGCACGTGAGCGTGTTGCAATGGAAGCTGAGCGTGAAATCCTTAAGCGTCTGACCATTATTTTTCTTAAAGATAAAGTCGGAGAACAATTTACCGGCATTATTTCATCTATGGCAGAGTTCGGATTCTGGGTAGAATTCCAAGAAGTTATGGCAGAAGGTATGATCAGACTGGCTAGTCTAAGTGATGACTATTATACTTTCTGGGCTGACCGTCAGATGATTGTGGGTGAACGTTCGGGTAAGGCTTTCAGATTGGGACAGAAAGTTATTGTAAAGCTTGACTCTGTGAGTCTTGAGTTACTTGAAGCCAACTTGTCGATAGTGGAAGGCGGAGAAAATTTTAAAAAGTTTGTCTAGTTTTTGGCATTTTTTTCTAAGTATCTGACTATTTTGCAAAAAATTGTTAAAGTGCATATCTTTTCGTCTACTTCACAGTTGAATACGTCGTCAGCTTCGGCCACGGTGTTAAGAGCTTCATACACTTTAACGAGAGATTCCTGCGTATCATTACCGAATAGGTCTTTAATCATGCGCAGGAGCTCCGGTGGAGCTTCTGGGGTTAGATTCAGGATTACCCCGGAATCTCCGAAGTCAAAGTCGAAGTATCCTGCGTATTCGGCTGCAATATCTTGCATGTCTCTATCCTTGGTCATGAAATAAACTCCAAGTAATTTTTCTTTTGATATAAAAAGACATTACTACAACCCTAGATGTTTGAAAAGTGCTCTATCGTTATAAAATGGTTGCGATATTGTTTTGTCTAAGTTAACTATAAGTGAACTTGTATGTTAAACTTTGATTGATTTGAGGGCGTAATGCAAACCAAAGATTTTGATTCATTTTTTGAGAGGCTGCGGGAGCAGACAGATATTTCAACTCAGGCTCAGTTGGCTCGCGAACTCGGAGTCGGGCGAGCTGCGGTGTCCTTGGTTAAAAAAAAAGGGGCCGTTCCTCCTCGTTGGATATTGGATTTGTCGGTGCGCTATAATATAGATTCAACATGGCTTGAATCGGGGCTTGGCTTGCCTCATTCCGAAGAAAGCGCAGAAGCGTTTGCGGAAGACTTTACGAGAGTTCCGAAAGTTGCGGCCCGACTGTCAGCCGGCGGCGGATCTTTTGAGACAGGTGGGGAAATTGAAGGTTATTACGCATTTCATAAAAACTGGATAAGTTCTAAGGGTAACCCCGCTAATATGGTTTTGATGGAAGTGTACGGAAACAGCATGGAGCCCGAACTTAAAGCGGGAGATATCGTGCTGCTTGATCAATCCAAGCAGAGCATTCTTGCGGGTGGTATTTATGCCATCGGCGTTGAAGATACTGTAATGGTTAAGCGGGTTGAAAAGCGCCCGGGACAGGTTGTTCTTCATAGTGATAACACCGACTATTCGCCTATTTTTCTTGGCGGAGATGAGCTTGAAAATGTAAGAGTTCTCGGTCAGGTTGTCTGGGCGTCACGCGAATATCAGTAAAATAATCGTTTTTTTTTAATTTTGTTTAAGCGGGATTGTTAAGCTGTTGAGCTGCAATCTCGCTTTTTTTATGGATATTTTTTTAGAGTAGTTAAATATTTTAATTGTTGTGTTTATTTTTAGTTGACACCTGTGTTGTGTTATGGTTGATTTGAGTCGTCACATGTCAAGAGTTTCGGAGGGAGGGTGATTCCTTCCATGTAAAAAAAATCACGGTCAGGAGAGTTGTTATGCAGGAAAGATATTGCAAGTGCGGAAATCAGGTCATTGTTCAGTATCAGAATAAAAGATCTGAAGATTGGTTTACACGTTTCTGGATAATGGGGTCCACTTTCGGCAAAACTGTAAGAGTTTGTCCGCATTGTGGAAACCCGCTTAATATTGACAGCCTAAAGTAAGAACTTTTTTAAATTGAATTTTAAAAGAAAATAAAAATTTATAAATTTTCGGTAAACTTCCCCCCTGTTGTTTACCGGGAAAGTGACTGCCACTTATATTCCTTACACTCCGGTTCTATTTTCTTTCTGATTAGTATGCCGTCGTTCTGGCGGCATACTAATTGAGCCGGTATTTTAAGAAGTTTATATCGTACAGTCTGCTTTCAAGAGATTGTGTTTATCTATTTGAATAATCTAACCCTTTCCTTTTCAATCTCCCAAATGTATGAATTAAAAAAGTAGATATGATTTTGGAGGAATATATGGGCGAGTGGATAGTATATTTTCAGGGGCGTAATCATTCAACCGCAATAAAGCTTAATTTTTTGTGGAAAGATCATAATATCTTTATAATGGATAATCACCGGGCTGCGCTTTGGTGCTGGCTTTCCAGTATAAAAGATCATCCAGATGTTGGCTTGTTTCATGTTGATAGACATTATGACGCTTTATTTTCTGTGAAAGATTATGTTCATTTTCCTCACGAAGATTTTAATTCGCTTAGCATTGATGAATATCTTTCCTGTGGTTATGATAATGATTTTTTTGCGGTAACACCGCTTTTCAGGTGGGATAACTATCTGGGTTTATTTATTGAAAAATATCGTAATCAAGTTAGGGAGTGGGCTTTCGCCACGCATGGAAAAGGTGCCGCTCCAAAAGATATTCCTTTCGCAGCATACGAACCTTGGGAGTTTCCTGCGGGGCTTTATGAACTGAAGGGAAAATGGATTTTCAATCTTGATCTTGATTATTTTTTTGGAAGAATGAGCAGCGGTAAGATGGAAAGGTTGTTTACTGATGTGTATGTTCGGGATTTTTCCAAAGCCTTACGTGCCGGTCTTGATTCTGGTGTAATTGTGGCCTTGACGGTGAGTTTAAGCCCTGAATGCGCTGGAGGATGGGAAGGAACAGAAGAAGTCCTTAAGCTGATCACCGAAGGACTTGAAATAGATTTCAGCCTGCCTGCATCTCCTGATCTCGAACATTCAATATGAATAAAGGTAAAAAAACTAAAAATTTAGTCTTTATTCCATACTTTAAACTTATGAGTTGAAAAGAATTCGTTATACAGTTTTTCCGCTTTTTTCTTGAAGTTTTTATCGTGCATAATCAGCACGCTTAATGCTTCATATTTAAAATAAGCCACAACATCATCCCAGTCGATTTCGTCATTATCTGCTTTGTGTCTGAATCCCTGTAAGCCCGGTTCCACTAATTTTTGCTTCAAGGGATCATCGACACCGGCATCTTTGAAAAAAGCACATATTTCTTTTTTTACATTTTCAGGCCAATCTGTTTCTCCTAAGGGAATAAGGTCCTGAAATTTATTTTCCTGTCCTTTTTTTAATATATACATCCCGATAACTCCGATTTTGAAATAGTGATTGATACAGATTTTAGTATGATCCAAAAAAGTTAAATTTACAAGAATTTAGGTGGGGTGCTGTGGTTTGCAATTAGATGTAGATATTACTTAGTTCGATTAAATCTACCAATTATCTGTCCCGTAGCAGACATAGATTTCGAGTCATCAAATTCGGTTTTTAGAAATGTGAGGGCTGATAAATCAGGACTGAAAACTAATGTCCTGATTTGAGAGTTCCCGCCGGATTTTTCATAATCTATAATGTCTGTTATATAAAAAGTGTTTCCGGAAACGGTTACTGACCTTCGTACTTTCATCTTATCTAAATTCCATTCGTATTCCATAAATGTTTCATCGCTAGGGATTACGTAATAGTCATAATGACTTTTATTTATATTTTGCATGTCAGAATTTATGGTTAGACTGGCTGTCGTTGTTACCATTTTATTCGTGTAATGAACGGTTACTTCTCCTGCAAACACACCACAAAAACGAGAATTATTCAAAGCTATTACTTTTTTACCGGGAGTAGTTTTTTGTGTTGTTTCGGGTAGTCGTAAATTGAATTCAGGTCTTTTAAGGTCATTTAGAGAGGAAGATTCTTTTCCTGAAGCTGTCGAGACGGTGAGAGCTAGTATCGCCACGATCAGGAGTAATGTTTTTTTCATGATATTTTAGCCACCTATTCGTTTTGCTGGTACGTATTGTTGAATTAATATATGAAGTTAAAAAATGATTTCAAAAGGAGATTAACATGATTCGTCTTGTCAGGAAAATATTTCTTTTAGTGTTTATTTTGTCGGCTGTGATTTATGTGCCCACTCTCAGCGCGGAAATGAAAATTACTTTGAAAGACGGAAAGGTCATCGAAGTTCCTGTTTCGCGTGAAAATGTTAAATCTATCGAATATGGTGATTCTGTAGTCTCCAGTGCGGCCGGGGAGTCTGGCGATAAAGAGACTCAGATAGTTTATGGCAAGAATACTATTCGAATCGAAAGTGCTAAATATGGAAATGTCAGTTTTGAATTAGGAAACGAGTTGGGATATAAGCAATATTTTTGTGATGCTAAAGATGCATTGATCGAAAAGTGTGATGGTAAGGATCGTTGTAAAATTATTGTCGGAAGCCAGATCTGTGGTGATCCATATCCTGGGAAAGGTAAGTACTTGTATGTTGAGTACTCATGCGGTGAAAAGCTTAAAAGAGCTAAAAATACTCAGACTGAAATTATGCTTTTGAAGTGCCCGTAGATATTATCTTTATAACCTTGATGGGTTCGCTTTTTGCATCAAAAAGCGGATAAGAAAAATAATCCCCATCGGAGGTTGTTAATGCGGAAGATTTTGGCTTTGGGATTAGTTGTTGTAAGCGGTATTATGTTGTTTCAGTCGGGAATCGCGGTTTATTATTCTCTGAATTCGCAAAAGATTCAAAAACCGCAGGTTGTTGAGCTTGACAGGGTAGAAGGCATAAATTGCCCTTTCTTTTTTCCAAAGGAGCAATAGTTAAATTTTTTATTTGTGTTGAACAGTGTGTTTAATGGTAGGAATTTTATTCTTTGTAATGAATATATTAAAATCTTCTAGAAAGTCAGTTTTGCTTCTTTTTATGAGTAGGTGCAAATTATATTCGTAAAGTGGTTTTTCTATAATACGAAATGAATTAATGGAATGGCTGGACCGGCTCATAAGTTTCGGTAAGGTCATTTCATTGCAAATGGCGCCTTCAACTCTCCGCTTTGTGACCAGTTCAAGTATTTGCGATGTGCGATAGACAGAGTGCTTGTGTATTATGTCTTTATCAAAATATTCATCCAATGGCCCGTAGCCATTACCGTGCAGTACTGCTATTCGTTTTCCTCTTAAATCCTCAATATTATTGTCTATAATGTCCGAATTTTTTCTTACCAGCAAATGGTCTCCGATCTTCCATAAAGGGAGTGAAGGAGCAAATTTGCTGTTAATTTCTTTCGAGACAAACATCGGGTCCGTCAATGCGAAAGCGTCTGCATTTTCTGCTGCGAGAACTTTATTAATTCGTCCTCGGGGTAAACATTTGTATTCAAGCTTGTATTGTGGATGGCTCTTTGTAAAATTTTCTAATATGTCTATGAAAAGCCCTTTAAGATTTTGGCTGGATTCGTTGCTTTTGTTGATTGAATAGAATGGCGGAAATCTATGACCGAACAAAATAACGATTTTTTCTTTTTGAATCTCTTTGGCATAAGATCCGCCAGTAGCAGAAATAGATAATATTACAGTTATAAAAATTATTTTACATATTGCTCTTAATATTTTTCTTCGATGAAAGGATATCATATTATTTTAACTGCTTTTTTTAAATAATAAATTTAGGGGTTGGAATGAATTCAGTCTATACTTTTTTTAAACCCTTGGCATTGATTTTATTAATTTTACTGTGCGTGGTCATTTTTTGGTTTATTTTTAAGTGGTTTAACGATCCTGAATATAAAATCGAACAGATTCAGGAAGGTTTTGTTCTGAATTTAAATGATAGAGCTGAAAAAATGAATTTGAAAAATAATTCATTAACGGTAATCAGCTACAATTTGGGTTTTGCTGCCGGACCGATGCAGAACACTTTAGCCGATGATCACCCCGAGTCTTTTTATTCTCGAAACCTTGATGACTTTATCAGTATGGTCAAAGAAAAAGATGCAGAGATTCTTCTATTGCAAGAAGTTGACTTGAATTCAAAACGTTCAGGGTATGTTAACCAGTTGGACTATATAATGACCAGACTGGGATGGAGTTATGCTGCTCCTGTTGTGGACTGGGATTTTTATTTTCCACTTCGCAAGGAACATAAAATTGTTAAAGCAACAGTTGTTATTTCTAAATTTCCTATAATTTCTAATGAGTATACTCTTACTTCCGGTAAACCCAATTTTAAGAACAAATTAATAAATATTTTTTATTATCCGTTGTTGTGGAAGTCTACTATGCAGCAAGTGAAAGTTATGGTTGGAGAGATCTCAATATCACTTTATAATGTACATCTTTGTGTATGGAATAGAGAAGCCAGAATGGGGCAGATAAAATACTTGTCAGAATGGATAAATAAAGATCAGGATTCTGACGGGTTTATTGTCGGAGGCGATTTTAACTTTCAGGCTTATATAAGAGGAACACCCATACCGGTCGATGATATGTCTCAACCACCGATTTTTAATGTTCTCTGGAATGAATTGCCGGGAATTAGAGAACTGTTGATCGACAGTACTTTAGACACAGACATGATTCATAAACATTTTACATTTCCAGAAAGAAAACATCGGTATGATTTTTTGTTTTATTCGAAGAACTTTAACAGTGTAGAATGCGAAATTGTGCATGATTTGCAGTCTTCGGATCATCTTCCACTTGTAGGTGTTTTTAAAATATTTCAACAGTAGAGACTTTTAGTCTTATTATTGCGTTAATAATTTTATTTTGATGTATGTTTAACTTTTGAATGACGTAAAAGATGCTACACTGAGCCACTTTATTGTGTTTGTAGAGGGGGGAGACCCACTCAATCTCGAAATGTGGAGCCGACATGGATAAAATGTTCCTTTTCTGTCTGAAGGTGTGTCTCGGTTTTCTTTGTATGTGTTCCGGTGCTTTGGCTGCGGACATCGGAATCAAGAAAGTATTTATCGTTAGCAGCTATGCTCAAGATAATATTTGCGGACTTCCTCAGTCTCAGGGCGTTCTTGAAGCTCTATCTTTGGCAGGGTATAAAGCTGATAAGAACATTAAAATCTATACGTATGCTATGGATAGCAAAAAAGTTAATAATACTCCTGATTTGATTGAGGCTCAGGCTGAAATAGTTTTATCAAAAATTAAAGATATTCATCCCGATGTTCTAGTTGTTTTGGATGATAATGCCTTCCGGGCCGTTGCTCTTAAACTTGTGGACTCCGATATATCAATTGTTTTTTCAGGACTCAATGGGCAGCCTGAAGATTATAATAGTATAGCAAAATGGATGAATTCCCGAGAGAAACCGGGACACAACATAACAGGCGTTTACGAAAAACTTCACTTTGTTGACGCATTTAAAGTTCAGAAGAAAATTATACCGGATTTAAGCCGAGCGCTAATTATTACAGACAATTCTCCCACAGGGACGGCTATGTTAAAGCAGGTTGAGCGTGAGCTATCTGAAGAATCAATAGATGTTGCTTTTGATATTGAGATAGCTTTGTCGTGGGAAAATTATAAAGATATTATTTTAAAAGGGTGTTCTGATCCAGTCATAGGGACCATATATCCGGCAGCAACTCTTTTAAAAGATAAAAACGGTGTTACTCATTCCACTTCAGAAATCATTCTCTGGACTATTAAAAATTGTCGAAAACCGGCGCTTCCGGTGAACTATGCCTTTGTACAGCTCGGTATGCTTGGCGGAGCTGGCGTTGATTTTATCTCAATGGGACGGCAAGCGGGACGAATGGTTGTTATGATTTTAAGTGGAAAGAGGGCCGGAGAGCTTCCTGTCGAAGACGCAAAGAGGTATGCTCTTGTTTTTAATCTTAAAAGAGCCGAAGAGCTGGGAATAACTATTCCCAATGATGTCTTAATGGCTTCCGATGCTATCTACAGGTAATTAATTGTTTAATTGGGTTAACAACATTAAACGTAGAAATTGTTATAGATTGTCTACTCTTATGGCCGCATCGATTTGCGGCATTGCGCTTATTTCTGCCCTCGCGTTTGGAGGCGTTCTTTCTTATAGTTATATCACAAGCTTGCGAGCTGAATTTTATGATCGGGTACGTGCAGAAGGAGAAGGACATAGTTTAGAGGTCTATAGTTTTTTAAATAGGGCAATGTCCCGTCTTGGTGAGCTTAGCAGAGATAATTCGATTCGGGTTACAATGATGCTTGGAGTTGATTATCCGCTTTCCGAAAAGCTGGCTGAGTATGATCAGACTCCATCCGGGGTGGATTATTTTATTTTGCGTGAAGGTGATGACAAGATTTTTTCGTCTACTTCAAAAAAATATGATGAAACTCTTGTTAGGGATGCTCTTCTTAATCCTCCGTTTCGTTGTACTTTTTGCCGATCTTCCGACGGTAAGTTTGTTACTGTTTTTTCCGTTCCAATTCAAAGTAGATCTCAAGTTGTCGGTAGTGCGGCCTGTCTTGTAGATCTTTCTTGGTCTGGTCTCGATCCTCTGTTTGAAAGTATTACGAACGGGAAACTTATTTTGTTTGCGCAGGGCGGTGCATTTGATTTGATATCAGGTGAAGTTCTACCGCTGGTAATGGGCGAAGCTATTTCTGATAAAATCATGCATGCCCGTCTTGGAGAAAACCTTGATGGAGTGCTTTTCCGTAGTTTTCTTGTGCCGGGGCTTGCGTATTTTATTTCTGACGTGCGACTTAATAAGGCTATAACGAAAACTTTTTTACTTTCCATGCCCTTTTTTGTTGCAGTAACTTGTCTTTGTTTTTTCGTTGCTCTTTTGCTGAGTAATAAGCTTGGCAAACCTCTTCGTGTTATCAGTGATGCGGCTGAAGATATTTCAAAGGGATTGGATGTCGATATACAGACGAAGGGCAGTCATATTTATGAGATTAATACTCTTGAGAAGTCCTTGTCTTCTATGCTCAGTAGCTTACGCAGAACGAAAGGGTTGGAAGAGTATCAGTTCTTTTTTGATAACGTGGGGGACCTTGTTTGTATTACTGATATAGATGGTCTCTTTTTAGAAGCAAACTGCCGTATCTCCTCACAGTTAGGATATTCCCGTGAAGAACTGCTGGGAAAAACTCTTTTTGAGCTGGTTCCGACCTCTGAACGAGCCTCTTTGCGCAGTGTTTTGAATGATATTTTGAGTGGTAGCTCCACGGATAGTTTTGAGTGTCCTATGGTTACGAAATCCGGGCTGACAGTTCACTCGGAGGTTCGTTCCCGAAAGATAGTATATCACGGAGCAGATGTTCTTCTCAGTGTCGTTCGTGATGTTACTGATAGAAAGAGGGACGAAGAGGAGTTGCAGCGATATGCCTCCGAATTATTGAGAGCTAAAAAGGTGGAGGAACGGAATTCTGCGCATATGTCTGAAACGCTGAGGCAGTTGGAAGATGCAATGGCGCGTGCTGAGGTTGCAAGTCGGACAAAAAGTGAATTTCTTGCACAGATGAGTCATGAAATCCGTACACCTATGAACTCAATTCTAGGCATGTCTGATATGCTTAGAGATACGCCTCTTTCCGCAGAACAAAAAAGCTATGTCACTATTTTTCGTGATTCAGGTAAAGCTCTTATGGAGCTGATTGACGGTATATTGGATTTGTCCAAGATTGAATCTGGAAAATTGTCTCTTGAAAAAACCGAGTTCAATTTAGATAATTTGATAGATGAAATCTCTGGGATAATGTCTGTAACTGCTTGGAAAAAAGGACTTATTTTTGCCTGTCATGTTGCCCCTGCAACCCCTGCAACTTTTGTTGGCGACCCTACCAGAATCAAACAAATTATAGTTAATCTTTTGAGCAATGCGATCAAGTTTACCGCTGAAGGGACAGTTTGTCTGGATATATCAAGCCGCGTTATGGATGGTGGCAAGGTTTTTCTATTTATCAATGTTACTGACTCCGGTATTGGCATTTCAGAAGATAAAGTTGAATTAATTTTTGAAAATTTTACGCAGGCTGACTCATCTACAACCCGTAAATTCGGCGGAACAGGGCTTGGATTGGCTATTACTCGAAATCTTGTAAAGCTCATGGATGGTAATATTGAGGCTTGTAACATTAAAAATGGCGGGGCTCTTTTCAAGACTGAAATTATTCTGGATAAATCTGAAAATGTTGATCTGCTGGACAGTAGAGTCAGAAGAATTATTCAGGGCTTGAATATTTTTGTGGTTGATAAAAATCTTATTGTCCGCAGTTATATTTGCGAATGTCTATCTAATTGGGGAGGGGTTTGTTTTCACGCAGAAAACAGTTCTCTCGCTTTAGAACAGCTTGAGTTTGGCGAAAAGAATATCGATCTTGTAATTATTTCCGAAAAGCTCGGCGAAGAAGATGGGCTTAGCGAAGTTGAAGTAATTAAAGAACATTTGAAATCGTCTTCTCCTGCTGTTTGCTTATTGTCTTCTTCTCCCGGAGACAGTGGTAATCGACCTGAAATTAATAAGCTTTTCGGAGTGATGGGAAGTGCGCGGTGGCCTCTTACTCGTGGAGCTTTACAGAAGGCACTACTTAATCTTTTTGCGAAGACAGATATGGAAGAGGGATACTTAGCTCCGGAAAAAAGGCTTCTACCAACTCGAATTTTGTTAGCTGAAGATTCAGAGAATAATCGCATGTTGATTGAGTTTTATCTTAAAGATACACCGTTTAGAATTACGTTTGTAAGGGATGGTGTCGAAGCTGTTGCAATGTATAAAAAGCGCAATTTCGATTTGGTTTTGATGGATATTCAGATGCCTAATCTGGATGGATATGGGGCAACTAAAGAAATTCGAGCTTATGAAAGAATGAATGGCTATCCTGAAACTCCAATCGTTGCTTTAACTGCGAATGCTTATGATCAAGATCGGCAGCACAGCCTTGATGTCGGTTGCAGCGGTTATCTGACAAAACCGATTAAAAAGATTACTTTAATTAAGAATATTTTAAAATTTACTGCTTAAATATTTTTATAAGATATACGAATAAACCCCGCTTTTTTGCAAAAGAGCGGGGTTTTAGCTCTAATTAAGTTAAGTCTTTTAAAGCGTTTAAACGTTACACCTTTTTTTTAAGCCATGATCCAAGAGCTTCTTGCAGAGCGGATGAAGCCAGATGAGCACAATGCTTTTTGTCTTCGGGAATTTTGCCGAGAAGTTGAACAATATCTTCTCCGTCAATTTCAGACGCTTCATCAATTGTTTTTCCACAGGATAATTCGCAAGCTGCATCCGCACTCACGATGCTGGCACCGCATCCATCTGTATAAAAAGATGCTTTGCATATTTTATTGTCATCAAATTTAAGAAATATTTTTATGCAGTCCCCGCAAGTTCCTTTCATATCTCCAACTGAATCCGGGTTTTCCATGATTGCGGCAAATGAAGGATTTTTCCATCTGGAGGTTGTTTCTTTTCCGAACATATCTACAGCCGCGTCATCACAGCTTTGCTGAATTGTTGATAGTAAGTTATTAAACGGATCAGTCACTTTGTTCTCCTTGTTTTATTACTAGTTAGCAAAAAAAATCAGTTACATCTATTATTGCGGTTCGGATAAAAATTAATAGCTTTCGCGAATAAGTTCTATTTGGTAATATTAACTAGAAATTGTTTCGCAGTATGAGAATGGCTCGTTAATGAGTCAGGGGTAAAGAAGTATGATTTTCATCGAGTGTGTATACAAATGGAATTAAGACAGCTTAGATATTTTATAGCAGTTGCTGAAGAACTTCATTTCGGGCGTGCCGCGCAAAGAGTTCATATCGCTCAACCTCCTTTTTCTCAACAGATAAAATCTCTTGAAGAGGAAATTGGAGCAAAGCTTCTGGAGCGAAATAGTCGTAAAGTGCGACTCACTGAAGAGGGACGATATTTTTATGAACAGGCTGTTTCGATCTTAGAACAGACTGATCTTGCGGTTTCAACGGTCAGTAGAATGGCAAAAGGTGAGAGTGGAAGCGTTAAGGTCGGATTTATGGAGATTGCCATGGACAGTCTTTTACCTGAAGCAATCAGAGCTTTTCGCCATAAACATTCTGATGTTTCTGTTCTTATAAGCCAGTTAGGAGCTTCGGCTCAACTTGAGCGTATTCGTTCAGATGAGCTTGATGTCGGATTTTCTACTGTATTTATGCATGGAATGGAGGGTCTTGCGTCAATTAGATTGTTTTCCAAGAAGCATGTGCTTGCTGTTCCCGATGATCATGCTTTCACGCGTAAAAAGAGTTTGTCGCTTAAAGAGATTGCTAAGGAAAAGTTGATTATGTTCCCACGGGCTGGGCAACCAGATTTGCATGATTCTATAATGCAGGCCTTTAGCAAAAGAGGATTAGTGCCGATAATCAGTCAGGAAGTTTCTGGTCTTTCCGGAGCTGCAGCTTTGATTTCTTCTGGAATGGGAGTAGCTTTTCTGCTTGATAACAGCCATGTTTCACGTACTGGAATAACGTTGATTCCTGTAATTGAAGAGTTTCCATCAATGGATATTTTTATGGTATGGAATAAGGATTCCTGTTCTAATACCGCAAAAGTTTTTATGGAGAGAGTTGCGGATTATTTTTCGGTTTCTAAAATAATATTTAATGGAACAAGCTAATAAAATAAGGTTATGTGCTACTCAAAACATCAAATAATGACTGATATTCTAAAAGGTTATGAAATATCGTGGATCGATTCAGTTTCCAACGTGGACAGGGATGAGTGGAATGAACTTGCGTCCCTTATAAATTTTCCATTTTTGGAGTGGGACTGGCTGCGTCTGCTTGAAGAAAGTGGATGTGTTCGTCTCGAAACTGGTTGGCTCAGTGCCCACATGCTTGTTCGCCACGAAGGGCGGTTGGTTGCGGCTGTGCCTCTTTATGTTCGTGATCAAAGTGATGGAGAATTTATTTTCGATCGCGTCTGGTATGAGGTTGCTCAGAAAGGAGGCATTACTTATTACCCTAAAGTAGTGGGAATGAGTCCTTATACTCCGGCTTCAGGTTATCGTTTTTTGATTGCTCCGGATGCTAATGCTGATGTTATTGTGAGGCTTGTCTGTCAGACGCTGGACAGATTTTGCACGGCTAATAACCTTGGAAGCAGTGCCTTTAATTTTGTGGACCCGGATTGGACCAAAGAAATGGAAGCCTATGGTTACGCGACATGGCAGCATCAAGGATATGTTTGGGAAAATCACGATTACAAGGATTTTGAGCAATGGATGGGATCGCTCAACGGTAACCGGAGAAAAACTGTTCGCCGTGAACGTAAATCTTTGAAAGCTGAAAAAATCCGAGTTGAAATTTTGGTGGGAGACGAAATCCCTGATCATTATTTTTTGTTGATGTACAAATGTTATGTATCCACCAATGACAAGTTCGGCGTTTGGAGTTGTAAGTACCTCAATGAAGAATTTTTTGAGGGACTAAGCAAATATATGCGGAAAAACATATTTTTTCCCGTTGCATTCAGGGAAGGTGAGAAAGAGCCGATAGCTATGGCTATGTTCGTTTTTTCAGGGGACCGGCTTTGGGGACGGTACTGGGGCTGTTTTGAAGAAGTGCGGTTTTTACATTTTGAACTTTGTTATTACGCACCGATAGAGTGGGCTATCACTAACGATATTCGTTTATACGATCCGGGTATGGGTGGTGAACATAAGGCCAGACGTGGATTTTTTTCGTCTCCCTGCTATAGTCTGCACAGATTCAGCGATTCCTCTATGGATCTTACTTTCAAGACTTATATTCTTGAAGTTAATACTCTTGAAAACGGCTATATCAACGAAATGAATGACATGATGCCAATCGTTAAAAGTTAGTTTTTTAATAGAAAATTTCTTACTTTCCGGTTGTTTTCTGTCACTTTGTCATAACCTGTAAAGTGATGATCAGTTTCAAATGAAACGATTTCAACTCCCAGCTTCTTTAGTAATCCTTTCATTACGTTTTGATCTAATACTTCGTCCTGTTCACCTAGCAGAGCCAAGACTTTATCTTTTTTAACTAGACCCTCGCAAATAGCTTTTTCAATTTCACTTTCGACTTTGGCAAATTTATCAACATGTTCAGATGTGATAATAATCTGTTTTCCATTTTTGAAATCGTATGTTTCGCCTACGCGTTTTTCCACAAGTGATGCCGGAGTGAGTGCCGGATTGATAAGGAGTGCAGGTATTTTGTGACGAATATGCATGACCAGAGCGTAGAGTCCGCCCATAGATGATCCCTGCATGATCAGCGGACGATTACTGTTTTCAGCAATTATGCTTTCAAGAATGGTTAAGCATTCTTCCGGGTCTGCCGGGAGATCCGGGCTGATAAGTTCATGGGTTGGAAAAGCACAGGCAAGAGCCGCTGCTTTTGAGTTTTTTCCTGATGAACCGAATCCGTGGATATTTAAAAAAATGTTGTTCATTCTATTATCTTTAATATTATAAGTGAATGGAAATTGAAAAAATGTTTTATAAGTTACAAAAGTAATTACGGCAATGCGACTTTTAAAGTCAAAGGGTAATTGCCGGAAGTTATTTTATGGCTGTAGACGAAATTCTGATTTGAAGGCATAGTTATTACAGCCATTATGGCTTGATAAATTTTTGTTATAAGGAGACCGGAGTGGGGAAGGATCATCCTGGCATTGTTTTTTTTAGCGGCGGAACAGCTCTTGCCGGGCTTTCTGGAAGACTCGCCGAAGTCAATCCGGAATGTTCATATATTATAACTACTTTCGATTCAGGAGGCAGTTCCGCGCAACTTAGAAAAGTTTTTGATATGCCGGCTGTCGGAGATATTCGTAATAGATTAATATCTCTTGCCGATATTAGATCTCCGGAAAAAGCGGAGATTGTAAGGCTGCTGGCTACCCGTTTTCCTAAATACGGAGACAAATCTGCGTTGACAGGGGAGTTGCAACACCTCGCAAACGGTACACATCCACTCATGGAAAATATTTCGGACATTGTGCGTAAGATACTTTCGGATCTTTTCGCTCTCTTTATTGAGTTGGCTGGTGACGAATTTGATCCGGCGAATGCCTGTCTCGGGAATATCATTCTTGCCGCAGGATTTATGGTTCATAAGCGGGTGCTGGCTCCTCCTATTGCTCAATTTTCAAGACTTATCAGGGCAAGGGGGATTGTTCGTGCCGCTTCATTGGATAGCGGTCATTTGGCAGTCCGTTTACAGAACGGTGAAATTATAGCAGGGCAGCATCTTTTTACAGGTAAAGAAGTTCCGCCGATTCCCTCTCCTATTGACGGCATGTGGGCCTGTTCTGGCGTAAACGACCCGTGGCCGCATTCAATACATGCTTCATCTCTTGCTATGATGCTTATTAAGGAAGCTGATTTGATTGTTTATCCTATGGGTAGCTTCTATTCCAGTATCCTGGCTTCTCTGACTCCGAAAGGTATGGGACAGGCTGTTTCTCGAAATCCTTGTCCGAAAATTTTTATTCCTAATCTGGGATATGACCCGGAACTTCTCGGGCATGATGTTCCTTTGCAAATCGAAAAACTTTTAGAAGTACTGCGCATGGATAATCCGGCAGAGATAAAAAAAGAGTCTGTTTTAAACACTGTTTTAATTGATTCAGTGAATGGATATTATCAAGACGGACTGAATCTCGAAGCCTTGAAAAAAGTGGATGTAAAGATAATCGACCGGAAACTTGTTTCCGATAAATCCGATGGACTTATTGATCCGGATTTGCTGGCACCTATACTTATGGAATTTGCCCGGCAGGAAAAAATTTAAAGAAGGATCACAATTTTTATGTATATAGGTGCGCACATGCCCATTACCGGGGGCATTGATAAAGCAGTGGACAGAATAATGTCTATAAACGGGACTGCCTTACAGATTTTTACTCATAATCAGCGGCAGTGGAAGGTTCATCCTCTTGAAAACGAGACTGTGGAGGCTTTTAAAAAGCGTCGGCAGGAGTGGGGCAATTATCCTGTCTCTGTGCATGATTCATATTTGGTAAATTTAGCGTCTCCGAAGCCGGAAAACGCTTTAAAATCTGTCAAAGCTTTTGCTCAGGAATTGGCACGAACAGAACGTCTGGGTATCGAGTATGTCGTGACTCATCCCGGTTCTCATTTGGGCTCCGGAAAAGTTGAAGCTCTGGAGCGCTATGTAGCAAACCTTAATCTTGCTATAGCAATGTCTGAAACCGAAGAGGTCATGGTTCTTATAGAGAATACAGCCGGACAGGGTACAAATTTGGGCAGTAGATTCGGAGAACTTGCCACTATTCTGGAAGATTCCGGTTACACTGACAGAATGGGTGTCTGCTTTGATACCTGTCACGCTTTTTCCGCAGGATATGATTTGCGTTCTCCTGAAACTTATAATCAGGTTTTCGATAGATTCAATCAACTTATCGGACTGGATTTTATCCGTTTTTTCCATCTTAATGATTGTAAAGAAGATTTAGGTGCACACAAAGACCGGCATGAGAATATCGGTAAAGGTAAAATTGGGATTGAAGGTTTTAGAAGCCTGATTAATGATGTCAGGTTTTCAACTATCCCCAAGGTTATTGAAACTCCGAAAGGCGAAGATATAAATTTTGAATCAGATAGAATGAACATCGACCTTCTTCGTTCACTTAAGGTTGAATAAAATTAAGTCTTATAATTTTTCAAGGCAATTTTTGAGAGTTGAAACTCCGCATGAGTGATACATGTGCAGAGGAATGTTTTTTGCTTTAGTATATTTTACGATATCAATTTTAGCTGCATGTGATATTTGATTGGTAAAAATGATTACGTGGTCCGCTTTACCGAGCATTGCAGATACTTTGTTTTCTTTACCGGTGAAGACTTTTAACTTGAATCCTTTTTGTTTCGCAGATGTTATATAATTTTGTTTCAGCCGATCCATTCCGCCTATAAGAGCTGCGCACATAATGTCTCCCTTGTTTTGGTTTACTTCCGTATATTTTTATTGAAAATGAATTTCATTGTCAATAACTATTTGAGGTTTATAAGTCTGGTAGATATATAGTTTCAATTTCGCATAGGCCTTGGATTTTATTATATTATGCAGGATGAGGATAATATATTAATGTTTTTTTTGACGCTTTTGAAGTATGCAGAAATACAGGTGACGAGGTTTGTTTGTTAAAAAAAATATATTTTAAGTATGTCTTACTAAAAACAGAGCATTTAGCTTATTATAGATTATGAACCGAGATATAGTATATGGGGATTCTTCTCCAAATTATTTTCGCTTTCGCCTGATTTTTATTAGTGCGGTCATCGTGTTTGCAGGACTTATTGGATATGTCCTCTGGACCAGCTATTGCTCACAGTTACAGGTTAGAAAGACTGCCAGATCTTTTTTTGTCGGAGAATCCGCCAAAAGAGCTATGGCTGTCAGTTTTTTCTTTTCCGGCAGACTTAATGAACTTAATGGTCTTGCTTCAAGTGCGCCTCTTAAATCATTTATATCAATGCAGGCTGATCCTGATTTTAACGTTAATGAGCCGGGTTGCTCGGCAACATTTCATAATATCTGCAAAAATATATCAGACACAGTCTCTAATAAATATTGCGGGCAAGAGCAGGTCTTTTCAAAAATTGTTGTTTTGGACAGTAAGGGTGAGCTGCTTGTTGATACTGACAGTGAATGTGTATTGATCAGAGGCAATGATTCGTATGCAGGGTATGCGGTAAAAGCCAAAGATCCTCTTTTCAGTACCGGGGAGTCCGGCGGTGTTTTTTCTATAGTTGTCGGTGTGCCTGTAAAAGGGGATCGCGGTGAGTCCGGAACAATCCTTGGATGGGTACGGGTTGAAAGTTTGTTCGAAAGCCTTGGAGATATGACGGCTTCTCCTTCTGTCGGTAGCGATTTTCTTCTCATTGGACGCACCGTGTTTGCTATCTCTGATAATTCAGCGCGAGAAAGCGGACAATTATTGTTGATGGATGTTCTGGGGGGAGATTGGAGAGGATTAACTCTTCTTAAAGCTGGAAAATCAGGAAGAGAGGTTGATTATCTTGCCATCTCTTCTCCTGTGCAAAGGACATCGCTGCATATAGTCAGTTTGGTTGAGGAACAAAAACTTTTTGGTTTGTTAGGACCGCAAAAGCTACTTTTGTTTTCAATTGTACTATTTTTAGCCATCGCTGCCGGCTGTTATTATTTAGTTAGAGCCACAATTATGCGCCAAGTCTATGAGGCCCGCATTTCTGAGGCTAGAAGACGTGAAGAGGCAATTAATCTGCAACGTCTTGAACTGAAACATGAAATGGAGAGAAGAGAGCTTGCTGACAGCTTGAGGATTAAGGCGGAGAGTCGGTATAGAGATATTTTTGACAATGCACCTATGGGGATTTTTCAGGTAAGTTTGGATGGTCATTATTTAACCGTTAACTCGGCATACGTATCTATTTTAGGATATGCGGACGCAGAAGATTTTATTGTGTCTGTTTCGAATGCTCGAAATCAAATTTATCTCAAGGCTGAGGATTTCGATGATATTATCAGTCAGCTTCATCTTTTCGGCCGGGTGTCAGGATACGAAGTACAGTGTGTACGAAAAGACGGCTCTACAGTGTGGACACGTCGTGATTTTAGACTTGTTGATTCGGGGGCTGATTTGCCCCGTTATATTGAGGGTTTTGTTATTGATATCACCGCTCGTAAAAAAGTTGAAGAAAAATTGCTTAATAATCAAAAGCGGCTTCGTTCCCTTTTTGAAAATTCACCTGTTGCATTGTGGGAACTGGATTTTTCAGCGCTGAAGAAAAAAATTGATTCATGCGGTGAAACAACTGTTCAGAATATCCGGGATAAGGTTTTAAAAGATCAGAACAATGTTTTTCAATGTGTCGAGCTTATTAAGGTGCTTGCCGCAAATAATATTGCCGTGGATTTTATTGGGGCTAAATCACGCGAAGAGCTTTTGGCGTCGGGGTTCTCGTCATATGTTGTAAAGAACTCTTGGAAATATTTCAGATCTATTCTTTTGGATTTAGTTTCAGGTGCAATGCGGCATAGGAGTGAATTTTATTTCGTTCGCAGTGATGGAAAAGAACAATATTTTATCGTGAATTGCACAATTGCTCCTGAATATGAAGATTCGTGGGAGAGAGTTCTGGCGACTGTAGAAGATATTTCAGAGCTTAAGCGAATTGAAAAAGAATTGCGTATAAGTAAGGAAGAAGCGCAAAAAGCTAATGAGGCAAAGGGGCAGTTTCTTGCAAATATGACTCATGAATTCAGAACTCCCATGAACGCTATTAAGGGCATGGTTCAGCTTATTCAGGCTACTGAATTGACTACTGAACAAAATGAAAATTTAAGGCTTATAAAGTCTTCCGTGGATAGCCTGCTTGTCATTGCAAACGATATTCTGGATTTTTCAAAAATAGATTCCGGACATATGGAATTGCAGACTGAATCTTTGGATCTTCCTATGTTCTTGAAAGAGATGCGCGATGTTATGGATATCGGAGCAATGAACAAGGATTTGAAGGTCATCCTTAAAACTGAGAATATTCCAACCTGTGTTGAAATTGACAGCATGAGACTTCGTCAAATTCTGGTTAATCTGCTAGGAAATGCTGTTAAATTTACAAGTTCTGGTGCTGTTACTCTTACAGCTAAATTAGTACCGGACGTTGAATCCGGGAGAAAAAGGAATGTTTATTTTGAGGTTTCTGATACCGGTATTGGGTTGCCGGATAATGGAGCAGAGAACCTTTTTAAATCATTTGTGCAGGCTGATCTTTCGATTACCCGTAAGTACGGCGGAACAGGGCTGGGGCTTGCTATTTGTCACAGGCTGGTAAAGCTCATGGGCGGTGAACTCAAAGGGGGTAATAATTCAGAGGGAGGAGCTGTCTTTTCGTTTGTTTTACCACTTATGGAATGCCCTCTTGATGATGTCGGAATTGAAGAAACATCCGCAAATGATAAAGATGTAAAGAATAATTTTTCTAAAGTTAAAGTGCTGGTAGCAGAAGACAGTAAAATGAATCAGATTCTTTTGCGTAAAATTTTCGAAAAAAATGGTTTGGATAATTTTGTAATTGTTGAAAATGGTAAAGAAGCCGTTGATGCGTTTATTGCGTCAGACGATTTTGATATAATATTCATGGATATCCAGATGCCGGTTATGGATGGATTTGAAGCTACTCGTGCTATACGCAAACTTCATTCCCCTGTAAGAATTGTAGCTCTTACAGCAAACAGTGATTCAGAGTACTGGCGACGTTGTAAGGATTGCGGCATGGATACCCGCATCACCAAGCCGTTCAATATTGAAGATTTATTAGCTGAACTTAAAAAAGTGTCCTGATTATGGTTAAGTCAGTTGATTATTTTTAAAATATATCCCGTTATTTCATATTCTTATATCCCTAATAAATCTCTTTAAAGAACAGCTTGAAGACAATTGATTCCAATGCTAATTTCCTATTCTTAGCGGATGAAATTAATAAGCGTAATTGGCTATGGGAAAAATTTGATGATAAAGGACTTTGCCTTAAGGCATAATAATTATTTGCGAGTAGCTCCTTTGCCGCATTTTGTTCTCGGGCTGTGCATCGGTATGATTGTAACTCTTGGCTGGCTTGCCGCTGAATTTTACAGGGACGGGCATAGTCTGGGGTTTGCAACATCGGTAGCGATTGCTCTCAGTTGGACAACCGGAGCATTTTTTTCAGTGGCGGATATTATCAGTAGGCATAGAGAATATTTACGAATAAGAAAGATGCTTGCGGATAAAGGATATAGCGAAAAAATATTTAAAGCAGTTGCGGCTTCCCGTTGTCAGAGAGATGCTGCAATCTGGGCCGCGAAACAGACTGGATATGGTTGTATGGCTAAAAAAGTTTATCACAGCCTAGGGTATCGCTGGTATCATTTGATGCCCGATGTGCTGGTTAAAAACCCATTTCGGGTTTTTACTCCTTCATTCTTGAAAACAGCTTTTCGTCCGGGTAAAAATCTCAAAGGTGAATAACAGAAAGCCTCCAGTTTAATCAAACTGGAGGCTTTTATTTTTAATTATGCTCGTTTTTACGGGCAGGGAAAATAAACCCTGCGCTTGATTTTTCACCGGCAGCTTTGTGGCGAGGCGGGATGTTTTTATATTTTATCGAAGGGTGTCCAAGAAGCAAGGCTCCGTGAAGAGTGTGATGTTCCGGTACATTGAGGAACGTTCTGACCGGTTCACTGAATTTGGCTGCCATTACCACATATCCGGCCCAGCAGGCTCCAAAACCTTTGGAGTGTGCCGCAAGCTCAAGATGGGCGGTAGAAATTATTGAATCAGTATCCGGGGTAATCCCTTCGTTAGGAGCCCAGCTTACAGCCAGTGCCGGAGCATCGCGGCAAATCATGTCCTGTCCGTGAGTAAATGCTCTGGCTATTCCTGAAAGGAACAATTTTTTCGCTATCGGATGTTTTTTGGCTGCGAGTTCATTCATAAAGTCCGCAACAAGGGCTGCGAGTTCCTGAACTTTTTCAGGTTGGTCCAGAACAGTCCACGAAACCGGCTGAGTGTTGTGTCCGGAAGGGGCATAAGCGGACAGATGGATTAGTTCAGCTATTTCATCAACAGAAAGAGGGGTCTTTTTGAACTTGCGAACAGAGCGTCTGCTTTTAAAAAATATTTCAATTGATTCAGGGTCGGCAATTTTTTCTGATGGATATGGAGTGGCGTTTTGATCCGCAAATGCGTTCAAAGTAATGGCATTTGTCGGACATATTGCAACGCAATGTCCGCAGTTGATGCAGAAGCCCGCTTTTTTAGGATTGACGATCGGAGCTTGCCCTTTTTCGACTATTTTAAGAATTCCCAGCGGGCAGTCTCTTACGCAGAGTTCATCAGATTTACAAAGATCAATATTGATAGTTACCGGCATCATTTTAAAATTCCTGTATATAGGGTTAAACGCTCGGAGCTGTCTCGATCCAGTTGGACAAATTGTAAGTTAATTTGAGCGTTATATGAAGATTATAATTACTTAAGTTCTTTTGTTAAGTGTATTTTGTAGATAATTTAAAAGTCTAATCGATCAAGTGGCTGACTTGATGAGTTTTTTTTAGGGGTGTCGACCACAAAAGATGATGTGGCAGGCAGAGAGCTAAAGCGTTCCAAGCTTCATAAATTTAAGGCAGGCGTCGGCTACTCTATCAAAATCCACACCGCCGCTGATTTCTATGAGTGTTGTTTTAGAAAGTATCGTTGCGTATGTGTTTATATCAGGATCTTTTATTTTGTCAGGTGAATCAGGAAGGTAGAATAATCCTGATTCTTTCATGAAAGCAGGGAGCAGATCTTTGCGTTTCATTGGATCAACGATTTTAATGACCGTTTCGTTTTCATTTCTCTGCCAATTCAAAATAACTAATCCGCACATTGGAGCGCGAAGAATAAATTTGTTTTTGCCGTAACATTCATCAATCAAAGCATCATATTTATGTTCGAGATTCCATAGCTCCGCTTTTGGAAGAGCCATGAATTTTTTTTTGTCATTTTCAGCAACAACGTGGATTAAATCGGGGTTGTTCAAGGCTGTTCCGGGATTTATTCTGGGCTGTTTAGCAACACCGTAGACAGTTATTTCAGAGTCGTTATCTTCAATCATGACTCTGTCATTGCTGATAAAAGTTGTACCTTTACTCATTAAGTGCAGAGCCAGAGTAGACTTTCCCATTCCTGAAAAACCGGCAATGCCGATGCCGCGTCCGTTTTTAAGAACTCCCGCAGCGTGCCCCAGCAGGCAGCCCTGATTGAGTTTGTATTCTATAAAGCGATTATTGATGAAGTTTATGACCTGATTGGAATTTTCAATGCAGGGACCGATAGCAATGTTTTCCCCGTGTCCGAAGGCGAAGATCATTCCGGTTAGACTTTTGTAAACAACTCTTCCGTCAGCAAGGTCTGCATGTTCATTTTTAATTTTTGTTTTTCCAGCATCGGGTTGTTTAACAACATATTTAATTCCAAGATCAATGGGCAGGCACTCATGAGCAGTGATAAGAATTTCTGCTTCTGCATCCTCAATCAGGAATTCTTTAAAATAATTTTTGAGGTATGCAAGCAGTGCAGTGCTGTTTACTCTAGTTTCAATTACACAGCCGTCGAAATCGATGAAAAGAGATTCTGTTGCCGGAAATTCTTTGCGATATTTTTTTACTATTTCAGCTATTGTGATTGTATTTCCATTCATTATTTTAATTTCTCAATTACATAATCAGCATACATGGACGCTGCGTCTATTCCCCGCGCATCAAGCAGTCCCCTGAATCCTCCGAAGGCTGATACTTCAAAAATGAAAGGTCCTTCATCAGTGAGTGCAACATCCACGCAGGTGAAGTCGAGGTTAAACAGAGATTGTGCTTTGCGGGCAAGTTCGATTATTTCTGCTGGAGGATCAACTGGAGCGTATTTTCCGCCGCTTAACGTAGTGGTATTCCATGCGTCATTTGTTTTACAGCGGGCATATGTTGTTACATATTTTCCGTCTAAAAAGACTATCCCAAGATCTCTGTTTTTGAGATCGATAGTCTTTTGAATGTACATGGTTTTGTATTTTTTGCTGTACTTTTCGATAGTTTCGCGGGCTTGCGGGTTAGGCTTAAGCAGAAACATGCCGCGGGCCTTGGTGCTGTATAGAGGTTTGAAAACTGCTTCGCCGTATTCCTCAACTGCCGCAAGTGCATGGTCAATATCTTCGGTGATAGTTGTCGGGGGCATTGGAATATTACCCAACTGCAACGATATCGTACAGGTCAGCCTGTCCAGCACTCTTAATATACTGTACGGGGATGAAAATATTTTAACTCCCCGTCCTTCGAGCAAACGAAGCATTTCGAGGCGGTCAAGCAGCACCGGCGAATACTGCTTGCCTATTTTTTTTATGATAATTCCGTCAAGTTCAGAAAGATTCACTCCGTCAACAACAGCTTTGCCGGAAGGAAGATCGAGGCGCACGTCTTCCATCTCGAAGAGCATTTTATCTTGACCGGTTTTGCTGGCGACAACTTCGGCCAGTTGTTCGGATGACCATGCCCCTTTTATTCCGATTACTCCAATTTTCATAATATATCCGTTACGTTGCTTGGGTTAGTAATGAAGAATATCTTCAGGCAGTACAAAGTCGTTCCAGTTACCGTTATAGCGGTTTATTTTTTCAAGAAGGAATATGGAGCGATTAAACATTTCTTTTGCAAATCCGTAATTGAATTCGAAGCGTGTCGACGTATAGAAGGAGCGTGCTAATGCGAGAGTTAGTCTTGCTTTCCATGTAGCATCTTCATTTTCCAATGCAAATTCTTCTGTAAAACTGTAAAATCTCGATATTACAGCATTGATTTTATTTCTTATGGGCCTGTCGAATATGGGCATGCGGAAGCTTGATACAAGAAATACAGAAATATCCTGAATATAGTCAAAGTCTCTTGATCTATGGAGATCAATGAATCTGATTCGTTCATCTGCATTGCTGTAAACAACGTTGTTGCAGTTGAAATCTCCGTGGATAAAAACGGTGAACGGAGCGGGAAGATTCTTCTCAACAGACATTGCTTTATTAATGAGATCTGTTGCGGAAGTTATGTCTACAGCCCCCTGTGATCCGGCAAGGGTGTTGAATTCGGGATGAACTTGCAAAACGCCGGGCTGGCGGGATTTGAGCTGTTCCATATAGGTGGTTGGAAACGGACCTGTCTTAATGGTTTTTTTCCAGATATGGCGCAGGGTCTGTTCCAGAGTGAACAGTCCGTTTTCAAGATCGGCATCGTCAGATGTGAGGATCATTGTGTCTAATGTGCAACCCGGCAAAAATTCCACTAACATCGAGCCTTTATTTTCATCAGGAGATTCGTGATAGCCGAAAATGTCAGGAACCATGCCCGGGAAATTATTATTCCAGAGTTTGAGGTTGTCGCGTTCCTGTTTGATTTTTGCCAGATTTCCTTCTTTATAAATACTTCCCTGCGCAACCGGAGGACCGTTTTCTTTATCTTTTGCCTGTACATGTCCGATACGGCATCCGGAGCGGGAGCCCCATATTCCTTGAAAATCAATGTCTGAAAACGAGCCGTCAAAGCCTGAAACCGTCAAGGTATGCTGTAGCGATTCAAATTGTTCAATCTTGATGCGTTCTCCTAAAATAGAGAAGATAATTGCTTCCCCGATGTTAAGGAGAGAGTCGCCGATTCTTTCAAGGTATCGGAATATGAAAAGGACTGTAACTAAGTCCGGGATATTTTTTCCGCTTCCCATCTCCGCCATGATGCGATTGAAATTGTCTTTATACAGAGAGTCGAGGCTGTACTCTGATTTACAAATTTCAAGAGCTAAAGGCATATTATCTTCGTTGAAACCTTTTTCAATTAGAGCGGTGGTTTCTTCGATTATATCGAATGCTTCCGGGTTTTCGAATCGGTTTACAAAATTTTTGTCTTCAAGATAAGCCATCTGGTTGACTATGTTGACGCAGTAGTCACCGATTCGCTCAAGGTTGACTGATGCGAGTTGTATTGCTCTGATTTTATTCAGAGATTTGTCGTCCAGTTCAGTATCTTTGTTTATGCGTGAATAACTTTTGTTTTCGATGATGGTTTTAAGGTTATCAATATGGTCATCTCGCGAGGTAATTTTACGAAAAAGTGCGCGAGAGGGGGAGTTCACAAATTTTCTAGTCGCGCCGATCTGGGTTTTTACTTCAAGGACAAGAAATTTAAAATTTTCATCTAAACCTTCAAATGTCATCATAATCTGGGCCTAATGTTTAAGGTTTTCGTTGTGACATCGTCAGACTTTTTTTCAACGGTCATTTGAGGTCTCCATGCGTTCCACAATCGGGAATAATTTATCCAGCCAGCCTTGCTCTGTATTCATCTATCACAGTTTGTCTGTCTATTCCGGCTATGATCAGTCTTTTTCTGATATTCAGGTCGTTCCATGCCGGTTGCAAACCTATTTCGCGGGCTGCTTTTGCCGTGTCCTGCGTGTCTATCGGTTTGGTTTTTTCACTCATGTGGCAATCGTCGCCCATGAAAATTAATATTTCTTTGCTTCCGGTCCGGCGGTTAATGTTTTGCTCGTTTACAACTGAGATCAGGAAATCTGTATAACGCTGGGACTGAGGATTCCAGGCTTCAATTCCATCAACGTCATACTTGGCAAGCAGTATGGGCCAGAATTCTTCGGGATGGGGAATTACAACACAACCTCCGAGTGAACGGGCTTCTTCAATTACTTCGGTTGCTCTGTAGAAAAATTTTAAGGAAAAGTCATTTTTCACAAGTATTTTAACTGCTTTTAAGTAGGCCTGAATTCTATTGATGACGGTGTTGCCGAATTTCGGGCGCAGTGCATCAAAATAGTTTTTAATGAGCTTATTTTTGATTGAAGCTTTTGGAACATCCGACCAGTTTTCGTCAAGCATGGTTTGAATTTTGGTTACATAAATTCTAACCATTTCAACCAGCGCATCGTCTGCTCCGGTTTCGCGTGCGGCTTCATGCACTCTTTTTTCATTGGGTTGAGTGATAGAATCCATAAATTCGAATAATTGCGATGTGCGGTACTTGAACGTGTGCGCCAGCATGGATTTTAAAACGTGAGCGTTTTCAACTTTCTCATTTTCAAAGTGAAGCAGTAATTGAACTTTCTGATTGAACCCGCTGGCATAACAGTCAACCTCAACACCTGTATAAGGACCGTAGCTCATGAGTTCATTATGCTGCGTGGGGATTAACAGATCATCCGTTCTATTAGGGAACATAGCTTCTATTCGCTGCGAGATGAGGTTCATGGGAACAAATTCAGGGTGCCAGTGCACGGCGAGAACCTTTTCCTGTCTGTGGTGGATTTGAGAAGGAGTTACGATTTGTTTAATCTGCCATTCGGCTAAATCAACGGAAATAACCGCAGAGAAAATTTCATGATCTTCATCTGTTATTTCCGGGGAAATCTCAATCTCTTCAACGCACACTTGTTTTGTATTCATTTTAATCTTCTTATTTATGTTGAGAATGGCAGTGGGCTTTAATGTTGTTTAAACTGTCACATGCTTTGTGAGCTTCTTCAATATTATTGTTCTCGACAGCATTTTTAAAAGTGTCACAGGCGGTGATGTATTCTTCATAATATTCATCACCGTAACCTTCGTAGGTAACCATCAGTTTAGAGTCTTCTATGAACTGGCTGACAGTCTCTCCGGGAGGAAATGAACCTGCGTGAATGGTTTTAAATATTATTTTAAAAGAATCTCCCATTCGCTTTTTAAGACTGCTGTATTTGAGTCTGCCGGAAATACCGTCATCCGTTTTCTGTTCTTCCGATTCGTAAGCAGGTTTGGCTTTAATTTTGATAGTTGTTTGTTCTAAATTGTGACTGATATTGATTTTAAGTTTTTTAAAGCCAGCCATGAAAGTGAAGCCGGGCATGTCCTCTGATTTTCCGGTTTCGATAGCCTCAGCCATTTTACGAAGGAAGTCAGGAAGCTCATCCGGCTTTATGAATTTTTCAATCTTGTTTTCTTTACCCATATGTAATTCACCTCTTAAAAAAAATCTCAAAATAAGCCGTGATGATAATATTACACTGAAACAGATGAGAATTGCTATCCCTAATATTGTAGGCGGCAGGTTGAATAGATGCGTGGAAATATATAAAAAAAAGCCCGGAATCTCATTTGAAAGATCCGGGCCGTGAAAGGTTTATTTTGAACTGATAAATTCATCTTCTTGTAATTACGAATATCGGTTTAGTTCTCTGCGATGGCCAGTTCTTCCAGATTCTTTTCAGTTTCGTGCTCGATTGTTGTTTTGATCTTCATGGCAATTTCTTTTTTGCGTTTAAGATCAGCAACTTCCTGCGGGTTGTTTTTTGCGGCTTCTATTTTAAAATCATACTTATAAGCAACACTGATGATTTGATCTTTTTCTACCAATTTAGTGGCGATGAAAACGATTTCCTTTTCTGAAACAGGTAACTCTTCTGAAAAATCAAGTTCCCAGTGTGTGTCAGCTATATCAGCCACTTCTGGATATCCGAGCTTTCTGAGTTTTATTCCCGCAAGTTTGTCATGGTTCGGGCCATGTCCTGCAACGTGGCACAGCAGAGCACCAGCTTTGATCAAAGATATGTTCGGTCCACTGTCACGCAGCCATTTAAGATCACGCCCTATCCGTAAAGCAACTGTTTTAACAAGTCTGGCACTTGCAAGCTGATCTTCAGGAAGTTTGAAAACCTCAGTTAGCAACCTTTCGCATTCTTCTTCACTTGGAATATTTTTTTTCATGTTCCACCCTTAGTTCAATTTAGTGCGCGAAGACTCTCAAAAAAAAGGGCTGGTATCAAGCAAAATAAGAGGTGTGGCGACAATTGAAAAATCTTTTTAGTTCTCTGATTTAATTAAGGTTTAATGGATATATAATGTTATACTTATTCTCTGGATTGTTCTTTATAAAAAGATAGAAAGTTATCAATCAGCGGTGTTACCCTATTGGGGTTCCATATCATCCCGACTTCAAACGGAGGGAGATCTGCCTCGATCGGTCTTAGGGCAACTCCTTGTGGCATTGTGCGTTCGGAACCGTCATTAATGATTGTCCAGCCTAAGCCCGCGGCAACAAAGACTGTGCCAGTGTGTTTTCGCCGATATTTCATGCCTAGTTTTAATTCCAGTCCCGCCTTCAAAAAGAGTTTTTCCATCTCTTTCACTCTCATTTTACAATAAGATTCCCGACTGCATATGTAAGGAAAATCAGCCAGATCTTCTAAGGTCAGGATTTCTTTCTGTGCCAGCGGATGGTTGGTCGGGATAGCTGCGCGGGGATTGGTGCACTGCACCACAACGTGGGAGAGATCTTGAAGATCCATCAGATTGAGTGTGACAAATCCTACGTGGCGTGATCCGTCGCGGACCGCTTCAATTTGCTCATAGCTGGTTTCGTCATGTAGTTCGACATCAATGGCAGTATACTTCCGTATAAAGCGTCCTACAATGTCAGGAAAGGCCGACGAGAGCACAAGGTATACAAATCCGACATGAAGTTTTCCGGCTGTCCCGTCTCCCATAGCTTGAAGAGTAGCCCGTGCCCGTGAGTCTTTTTTCAGCATCTCCTTAGCTTCATCCAGAAAATATTTTCCAGCTTCGGTCAGCTCAACCTTTCTATTTGTGCGGTTGAATAACTGTGTTCCAAGCTCTTCTTCAAGGCTTTGAATCTGTCTGCTTAGCGGTGGTTGCTGTATATGTAGACGTTCGGCAGCTTTCCCGAAGTGAAGTTCTTCCGCGACCGCTTCAAAGTAACGTAGTTGGCGCATTCTCATATGATACCTTTTAGGTATTAATAAATCGTTAAATGGTATTGGATTTGTATTATAGCGTGCCATACAACATATCAAACAGCAAGGAGGAGTCTAATGAGTTCAAGAAGTTTGAGAATTATTGTTAAGTGCCTAATCTCCTGCATGATTGTCATTGTTATGGTATGTTCAGCTTTTGCAGGAGAAGAAAATAATATTACGGGGATGCTCGTAGCTAATGGTAAAAAATGTAACTACATCGCGGAGCAGGTCGAGGGTAAAGTTTATATTGTGTATGCGGATGGCGAGAGAATTCTTCTGGCAGAGGGTTTCGGGGTAATTACCGGGCTGGCTGTTTCTCCGAATGAATCTCTATATGTACTTTCGCAGTCGAAAAAAAGGCTTTTCAGGATAGATCCGCAAGGTAAAGTTCAAATGGTAAAAAAAATGGATGAAGCGGTGCGTGCTATATGGGTGGACCGGGATGGAGTTGTGAAGTTTGTTACTGATGCAGGAGAGAGTTTTACGGCCCAGTAATTGAATCTTTTAAGATTCTATCTTTTATATATGAATGGGCAAAAAAGAAAGCTCCTTACGTTTAAAACGTAAGGAGCTTTCTTTTTTAGTGGCGTCCCCAAGGGGATTTGAACCCCTGTCGCCGGCGTGAAAGGCCGGTGTCCTAGGCCAGGCTAGACGATGGGGACGCATTATCAAAAACATGTTGCTGGTAGGGACACAAGGACTCGAACCTTGATTGACGGAATCAGAATCCGCTGTCCTGCCAATTGAACGATGTCCCTGCAACGAGAAGTTTTTCTATGTGGATTGTGTCCTTCTGTCAACAACTTATATTATTAATTTTGAAGAAATGTGAAAGTTAGTTAATCTAAATAATATTAGCGGGTTGTCTGTAATGTTAAAAATCGATTCTAAGCAGTTTTAGTTGTGATATGGGGTTATGGCTCATTCTGTGTATATTCCAGAAGAGGGTAGGGGGTTTTGAGCCTGTGAGCAGGGAGTGGCGTCGTGGATAGGTTGGTTGCTTTTACGTTGTAAGCCTTGAAAGCTTTCCGGCTGCAAAACGAAGAAAGGACTGAATCTTGCGATTCAGTCCTTTTTCAAATTCGTGGCGTCCCCAAGGGGATTTGAACCCCTGTCGCCGGCGTGAAAGGCCGGTGTCCTGGGCCAGGCTAGACGATGGGGACGCATCTTAAATATCGTACCTGCTTCTGTGAGCCTGATCACATTGTTGAAGCGGGTTGTGTTGCTGTCAGCACGACTCTATTGGCTTAGCGAGTCTTCATGTTTTTGATTGGCGTCCCCAAGGGGATTTGAACCCCTGTCGCCGGCGTGAAAGGCCGGTGTCCTAGGCCAGGCTAGACGATGGGGACGCATTATCAAAAACATGTTGCTGGTAGGGACACAAGGACTCGAACCTTGATTGACGGAATCAGAATCCGCTGTCCTGCCAATTGAACGATGTCCCTGCAACGAGAAGAGTGTTTATTTGGATTAGCTCTCGCTGTCAATAACAATCTTCAAATATTTTAAAAATAAGCTTAAACTGCTCTTGCCATAGCGCGAGTGCGTTTTTTAAGCTTGTTGATTTTGCGACGTAAAAGAGTGCGATCCTTGCGTGATTCAACTTTGACTTTGTCTTCACGCATGGTTTTGATCTGACCTTTGATGGTAAGGATCTGATCTTTATAAGGGGAGACTGCGCCTTCTTCTTCAACGATTTCAAGAAATTCTTTAACGTTGGTGATGATGGTATCTTTGTCCATTCCAGAAACGCCGGCAATCAAAGGCATCTTGTTGATGCAGAGTTCGCGGAGTTCTTTGGTGGTCAATTTGTCAAGGGGTTTCTTAAGTGCAAGACTTTCGAGTGTTACTTTTTCTTCGCTCATGATATTCTCCTTAGTGCCGTCTCCGGCTATGAAATCTTATGAATTTTCAAACAGACGGACGTACTTCAGATAACATCTGCCGACCGCCGATTCTGGATCAAATTTGTCTTTCATCCCGCCAATATTTTCGGGCTTCTTGATCTTGGGTCTTTGGATAGGGGTTCGCTTTAATTTGTACCCGTCCAATGGAACCCTGCCGTTTAACAGCTCGAATAGTACTTTGTCAAAGACTTCTTCACCAAAAAATGAATTAATTCTTAATAGAATCTCCGGGGCGAAGTAAGAAAGCTCTTGCGCCGCGACTGAATCTTCTGCTGCAAGGATCAGGGTAGTCTTGCGGTGACCAAGTGGTTTCGCAAATTCCGCAAGTTCTCCCATCAGTTCCGGCCAAGCTTTCCACAGCTTTGGAATCATGAGCTTGTGGTTGCCGTCAAGGACGGAAACAAAGTCGCTCATGGCCTCGCCCATAGTGCGTAGCGCACGTTGGCGTGGATGGAAGTGCCTTTTTCTTGGGCCGGTGTATTTTGCTTTTCTAACCATAGTCTAGTCGTTAAAAAAATGTTAATTCAATAAAGATTGTCTATACATTAAATGCGCTGATTGCAATGTATTCCATGCTGTTTTGCTTATCAAAATAAGCATCATATATGATGGGAAATGTTACAGCGATGTATATTTTATTTATTTCTGCTTGACGGTTCTTTGGGGGATGGGTATTGCTTACAAATATTGCTATATAAAGATGTTGTTATATTGTTACTTTTTATGTCGTTGCATGGTGAGGTTGAGGATGGAAATATTAAAATTCAGCAAAGCGTTGTCCGATGAAATCAGAGTCAGATTGCTGGCTATGCTTCGTGATAACGAGCTAAACGTTGGTGAGGTCGTCCAGGTTCTCGGGATGTCTCAGCCACGGGTTTCGCGCCATCTTAAGATTCTTCATGAGAGCGGTTTGCTGGAATCCAGAAGAGAAGGTTTGTGGAATTTTTATCGTCTTGCTCAGTCCGGTGCAGGTCAGCGTTTTTCTGATTCTATCAGCTGGCTGATTGAAAATGAGACTGAAGTTTTAGCTGATAAGCGCCGTGTTATTGAAGTTCTGGCTGAACGCAACATGGAAACACGCAAGTTTTTTGATGAAATTGCTGAGGACTGGGAACATCTTCAACGTAATGTTTTTGGTGATTTCAATCTTAATTCCGAATTGCTCGGTTTTATGAAAGACTGTTCGGTCGGGGTTGATCTCGGATGCGGTAACGGAGCTTTTCTTGGCGATATGCTGGTAAAGTGTAAATCTGTTATTGGTGTCGACAGTTCCCGCAAAATGCTGGAGCTCGCTTCCAATCGTATTGGTGAGATGCCTGATGTCAGTCTTCGTATAGGTGAGCTTACTCATTTGCCGCTTCGGGACTTGGAAGCTGATTTCGCTGTTATTTCAATGGTTCTGCATCATTTGCCCAATCCTGACAGGGCTGTTTCGGAGGCTGCAAGGGTTCTGACTAGCGGTGGCAGGTTGGTTGTTGCAGATTTTGTCATACACTCTAATGAAAAGATGCGCACCGAATATGGTGACCGCAGACTTGGTTTTTCAGAAGAGGAACTTCGAGGGTGGATGGATGAGGCCGGACTCGGCACGATTACAACTCATCTCTTTCCTGTGAAGGAAGGACTTACTGTCTTGGTTTACGTCGCAGAAAAACAATAGTGGGCGTGTAGCCCGTAAAAAAAACTTGGAGGATACAATGCTTAAACTAGATCCTAAAATGGATAACAAAGTCGCTGACATGTCTCTTGCTGAATGGGGCAACAAAGAAATGCAGCTTTCCGAACGTGAAGTGCCGGGTCTTATGGCTCTGCGTGAAAAGTTCGGTACGGAAAAACCTCTTAAAGGTCTTAAGATCATGGGCAGCCTGCACATGACTATCCAGACAGCAATGCTCATCGAGACTCTTGCTGAACTCGGCGCTGATCTTCGTTGGGCTTCTTGTAATATTTTTTCTACTCAGGACCACGCAGCAGCTGCCATTGCAGCAAACGGAACTTCTAAAGTTTTTGCCTGGAAGGGTGAAAGTCTTGAAGAATTCTGGTGGTGTACTGAACAGGCTTTGACATGGCCCGACGGTTCCGGTCCTGACCTCATCGTAGATGACGGCGGCGACGCAACTCTTATGGTTCATAAAGGTGTTCAGGCTGAGAAAGATCCTTCCATGCTTGAAAAGAAATACGACAACAAAGAATTTCAGCTTGTTATCAATCGTTTGAAAGCTTCTGTTGCTGAAAATCCATCTAAATGGACTGATATAGCTAAAAAAATTCAGGGTGTTTCTGAAGAAACAACCACAGGTGTACATCGTCTGTATCAGATGCAGGCAGCAGGCGAACTTCTTTTCCCTGCAATCAATGTTAACGATTCTGTGACCAAGTCCAAGTTTGATAACCTTTACGGTTGCCGCGAGTCTCTGGCTGACGGAATCAAACGTGCAACTGATATCATGATTGCCGGTAAAATCGTTGTTGTCATCGGTTACGGTGATGTTGGTAAAGGGTGTGCTCAGTCTATGCGCGGCTTTGGTGCTCGTGTCATTATTACAGAAGTTGACCCGATTTGTGCTCTTCAGGCTGCAATGGAAGGTTATGAAGTCACCCCAATGGCGAAAGCTGTTGAACGCGGAGATGTTTTTGTTACCTGCACAGGTAACTACCACGTTATCACGGGTGAACACATTGCTCAGATGAAAGATGAAGCAATTATTTGCAATATCGGTCACTTCGATAATGAAATCGAAATGGCTTATCTTGAGGACAATCCTAAATCTAAGAAGATTGAAATTAAACCTCAGGTTGATAAATGGGTTCTTGAATCCGGTAAATCTGTAATTGTTCTTGCTGAAGGACGTCTGGTCAACCTCGGTTGCGCTACCGGTCACCCCAGCTTTGTAATGAGTAACAGCTTCACTAATCAGGTTCTTGCACAGATCGACCTTGCTCAGAATACCTATGAGCCATGCGTTATGATTCTTTCTAAGAAGCTTGATGAAGAAGTTGCGCGTCTGCATCTTGAGCGTCTCGGAGTTGAGCTTGAAGTTCTTTCAAAAGAACAGGCAGACTACATCAGCGTTGATGTTGAAGGTCCTTACAAACCGAATCACTATCGCTACTAATTAAGATAGCGGATTTCATGCTACTTTGAAGTCCACTTTTTTTAATAATAATTTATATGGTCCATCCGTTCTAAGAGCTTGTTGTTTCAGATAAAAAAGCTCTTGATCGGGTGGATCATTGTTTTTTATAAAAATTAACCTTGACTTTTGATACAGAATGAGTAGATAGACCTCACCTCAGCGTGACTGGACTCACGGAAATCCTCTTTGCCATTCTTTGGCAAATCTACTCCGCACCAAGCCGGATTAAGATTAAATTCATGTTCCAGAGCCTCAGATAAATACCCTCCGAAATAATCGGAATACGACCGCCGTCACGCGCCGTCGTTATATATTGTCCTTTCACATCAGGAATACTTGTGAATTTTGATTCATTTTCTTTTGACCGGCGTTTAGTCACCGGAATCAACTCTTGCGGCTATACTACGCCAACTCCTATTCAAGTCCGTGCAATCCCCGAAGTCCTTAAAGGTCGGGATGTTATGGGACTGGCTCAGACAGGAACCGGGAAAACCGCTGCCTTTGCTCTGCCTATCCTTCAACGTTTGCTGGATAGCAAAGCTCCTAATCAGGGGCCTGTCCGCGCTTTGGTGCTTGCACCTACACGTGAACTCGCTTTGCAGATTCATGAAAATTTTATTGCTTTGGGAAAACAGTCCGGCATCCGTAGCGCAGCTGTGTTCGGAGGCGTCGGTATCAATCCTCAGATTAAAGCAGCCAACAAAGCGACTATTATAGTTGCATGCCCGGGTCGACTTATCGATCTTCTTAATCAGGGCGTGCTCAAACTTGATAAAGTTGATGTTCTGGTGCTTGATGAAGCGGACCGCATGCTTGATATGGGTTTTATGCCTGATATCAAAAAAATTATTGCCCGTCTGCCTGTAACTCGTCAGAACTTGTTGTTCTCGGCTACTATGCCTCATGATATTCGTGACCTCGCAGGTAAGATTCTTGTGAATCCTGCAACTGTTCAGGTGTCCAATACTGCTCCTGCTGTAAACGTAGGACATGAATTTTATCCTGTGCATCCGGGGTTGAAAGCTGCTTTTCTGGAAACTCTTCTTGATGTAACCCGTTACGATAGTGTTCTTATTTTTACGCGTACTAAGCATCGGGCTAAGAACTTAGCTAGAAAGCTCAGTTTTCGAGGGCATGAAGCAACATTCTTGCAGGGCAACATGAGTCAGAATCAGCGTCAGCGCGCTCTTGACGGATTCAAAGACGGTACTTTTAAAGTCATGGTCGCAACTGATATTGCTGCCCGTGGAATTGATTGTGACCGCATCACACATGTTATCAACTTTGATGTGCCTGACACAGCCGAAACTTATACTCACCGTATTGGCCGTACCGGCCGTGCCGGTCGTAGCGGAATGGCTTTGAGTCTGGTGACAAGTGATGATGAACGCTTGATGCGTGAAATTGAAAAAATTGTCGGTAAATCTATCGACCGTCGCAAGGTTGCTGAGTTTGATTATGATCAGCCTTGTAAAAGTCAGCCGGCTCTCGATAGACGTCGTCCTGCTCCTGCCGGAGCGGGTAAGCGTTCTTACGGATCTGATAAAAAACGTACTCCGTCCGATAGTCGCAGGCGTTCAGGCAAGCCATCTGGTAAACCTTCCGGTAAACCCGCTGGTAGAGCGTCAGGAAAACCTACTGGCCGTGTAAAACGGTAGTAGTGGCAGTAGAGTGAGTTGTGAAAAATTATTTAAAGTTTCTTTTACTTTGGTAATAATTTGTCTTGACTTCTCTCGATTGTTAGCACATGGTCTTCTTTATTGCATCGGTGACCTCTATGAAGGCATCGGTAAAGAAGACAGATATATCAAGGAGCAGCGTAGCATCTTGAGTGCTGTCCTTTTTTATATCAAATGGCACATGGGTGCCATGCATCATCACTTTTTATGGAGAATATTGAATGTCTAAGAACATCTATGTAGGCAACTTGCCCTGGTCAGCTAGTGAAGACGACGTCCGCGCAGCTTTTGAAGCTTTCGGTGAAGTCATTTCTGTTAAACTTATTGAAGATAGAGAAACAGGCCGCCCACGCGGTTTCGGTTTCGTCGAAATGGACGATGCCGGTGCTCTCGAAGCGATCGATAATCTTGACGGTAAAGATTTTGACGGTCGTAACCTTAAGGTTAACGAAGCTAAGCCTCGCGCAGAACGCCCACGCTGGTAGTATCCAGTATATAGGCAGTACTTATGCTCTTTTCGCCCGCTCCCCTATAGGGAAGCGGGCGTTTTTTTTGACCTTGCCGTTTTATGTCCGGTATGATTAAACCTGAACGGGTAATAGCTTAGTCTGTAATCTTCTGGAGCTTAAAATGTTTCGCAAATTATTTTTTATCATTATAGTTGTTTTTGTTTTTCCTACATTATGCAGTGCTGAAACAGCTACTTTAAAGGTCTCGTCTTTTGTTTCTCAAGCAGACGGGAATTTTTTTAACGCAAGCGTTCTTTCGGATGACGATGCCGCTACTGGATGGATCGTCAACGCAGGAAACAAGGGGACAGGGCAGTGGTTACAGTTTTCTTTCCCGCAGGCAGTAGTTGTTGATTCGATTTTTTTCCGTAATGGAATATATTTAGATTCAAAATTTAATCAGGTTAACAGGGTCAAAGGTGTAGAGGTCTCCTTTGGAGGGGTTCACAGGCAGTCTTTGACACTAAAAAATATTTTTCAAAAGCAAAAGATCGAAGCTGTTAAGTGCATAACTGACAGTCTCGAACTCACGATTGGTTCGATATATTCTGATGGTGAAAGTGGTAAAGCAGGGTTCTCGGAAGTATTAGTTGAATATCATATTCCTACTGCAGAAGAAAAAGCCGTCTTGGTGGTCAGTAAAAAAGAGATCGAAAAAAAAACTCAGTTATCCGCTAAGCAAAAAGAATTTCTTGTCGCAAAAATGGTAAAGCTCGAGAAAGAGCGTATTTTACTTGGAGAAATGAAAACTTTCTTTGATAAATTTTACTCGGCGTTTGTAACTATAAATGAAGATTATCCACACATGTTTGTGGAAGCAGAATTTTTACGTGAAAGTTCGTATTTTGAAAGTTTCAGGTCAATGCTTAAAAAACGCGGCGTGCTTAAAAAATATCAGGAAGCCGTGGTTTCCACTTCCGGTCTCCGGTTTAACATTCGAACTAAAACTGCTAACGAAGTTGAACTGTGGGTTAAAGGTTATTATACTGTGATCTTTGATCTTAAAGATAATAAAGTTACCGAAAATTCGCTTTATATTCTTAAAAAAGAATATGGCGAGTGGAAGGTTAAAAGCAAATTTGAGTACTAGATAAAAATTCAACAAAAAAAGCCCTCCGCAGGATTACCTGCGGAGGGCTTTTTTTGTTGAATTTTTTAGAACTTGATTATTAATGCGTGTGATGTGTCCAGTATTCTACGTCCGGACTGATGTGTAACAAACCTAATTCCTGTCCAACTTCAATTAAGAATATCGCGCTGAAGCAGAGGATCAGGATTATTCCTGTCATTTTGCGAAAGCTTCCCTCTTTTGAATATTTCCAAACAATGAAACCCGGGAGAATTCCGAAGATGATACATTCTCCAACTCCGCCGACAAGGTTGATGGCAACGAGGAATATATCAGGGTAGATCAGAGCTACCAGAAGCGGAGGTATGAATGATAAACACCAGACTAAAGTTTTATTTTTAGTTCCCGCGTATGTGACAGTAAGATCTCTCATGAAACTCATGAGGGCTGTTCCGTTAGCCATAAATGCTGTGGACATAGCTATTAGAGCAAAAGCGAGGGCTACATAAGTAAATGCCGGAGTTTTGAGCAGCATCTCAAGGGGAATTGTTGCCGGCTGGTTTTTACCGAAGGCGGTGATCAGGTCAATTCCATCGGGAGATGACAGTGGGAGTGCTCCGAGAACGACAAGCAACCAAGTCAGGTTCATAACCATGCCGATGGTTGTTCCGCCGATGATTGCGGTACGAATTTTTTTCCGGTCATGATTAAGAGTTCGGCAGATACTTGGAATTATGTTGTGGAAATGAAAGGCCATCAACAGAACGGGAAGTCCTGCCGGTACGTAGGTCCAATCAAATTTAGCAAGATTTACAGACGAAACATCCGGGACGACCATAAAAACGAGCATGCCGAAAGTAATCCACATAGCGGTAACCATGTATGGAGTACACTTTTTCATCATCATCATTCCGAAAGCAGTCATGCCTGTTACCACTAAAAAATAAAGGGTCATGACAACGGGTTGTGAGACTGAAGATTGTAAACTCATTATGATGGATGATATTCCGGCAAGATAAGCTACAAGTATGCCGTATAGAAGGATCATGTTTGCTACGATAGTAACCCATTTACCTATCGAACCTAGTTCCTCTTTAAAAAAAGTGGGCAGGTCAGCGTGCTCATTGGTGGTCAGGCTTTTCTGCTCGGAATAAATGAGAGCGGTATAGGTCATCAGCAGCCACATCACTATAGTTGCGGCAATTGACGGCAGTAACCCGGCCGCGCATAAATTTACAGGCAGGGCAAGAATTCCCGCCCCGAGCATGTTACCAACAACTACGAACATCATAGCCATTGCAGATACTGGTTTATCTTGGGTCATTCAGAACTCCTTTAGGGGGCGGTTCATTCGTAAACGGGAAAATAGGTAAGGATTGCAAGATTTGACCCCTTGCAACCCTTATTAATAATTAGCTGCAGGATGGAACTAGAGTCAGTGGATGCGTGTGGATCATGCTTTCCGGTGAAAGAGCTTTATCAAGTTCTTCTTTTGACATGTACCCTTTTTCAATAACAATATCGTAAACTGAACGTTTTGTTTTAAGAGCTTCGCTAGCGACTTCAGTTGATTTTTCGTAGCCGATATAGGGATTCAGTGCCGTAACAAGCCCTATGCTGTTTTCAACATATCCGCGGCATACATCTTCATTTGCTGTAATGCCGGATACACAACGATCAGCAAGTGTTTTGAATCCGCGTCTCATAATGGTCAAAGAGTTGAGCAGGCTGGCGGTAATGACAGGTTCCATTACGTTAAGCTCAAGTTGTCCAGCTTCAGCCGCCATAGTGACGGTAATATCTCCGCCGATTACAGTGAAAGCGATCTGGTTAATAACTTCAGGAATGATCGGATTAACTTTGCCGGGCATGATGGATGATCCCGGAGCCATGCGAGGAAGGTTTATTTCATTCAGTCCGCATCTTGGTCCGGAAGAAAGGAGACGCAGGTCATTACATATCTTGGATATTTTAACCGCAACGCGTTTTAGAACCCCTGAAAGCTGGACATATGCACCAGTGTCTTGAGTCGCTTCAATAAGATCCGGAGCCAGTGTCAGTTCAAATCCGGTCAGATCCTTAAGCTTGTCAGTAACTTTTTGAGCGTATTTTGGCGGTGCGTTGAGGCCTGTTCCTATTGCGGTGCCGCCCATATTAATTTCGCAGATTAAGGACAGTGCTTCGCGAACTCTTTCAATATCTTCGCCAATCATAATTGCGTAAGAGTTAAATTCCTGTCCGAGCGTCATAGGCACTGCATCTTGTAACTGAGTTCTGCCCATCTTCAAAACATGTGAAAACTCTTTACCTTTGGCGGCAAAACTTTTTCTCAAGTACTCCATGGCTTCCATTAGAAGTTCCATTTTACCAAGTAATGCTATGCGCAGGCAGGTCGGGTAAACGTCATTCGTGGACTGAGCCATGTTGACGTGGATATTCGGGTGGAGGTTTTCATATTCTCCTCTTTTATATCCTAAGAATTCCAAACCGACGTTCGCAATAACTTCGTTAGCGTTCATGTTTGTTGAGGTTCCGGCGCCTCCCTGAATGACGTCAACAATGAACTGGTCGTGATATTTTCCGTTTAGCAATTCGTCACAAGCGAAGACTATTGCTTTTGTTTTGTCATCATCCATTTTTCCCAACTCATTGTTGGTTATGGCTGCGGCTTTTTTGATGTAGGCGAGAGCATTAATAATATGGGGGTAATGAGAAATTGGAATGCCGGTGATCTTAAAGTTTTCAGCGGCCCGTTGAGTCTGTACTCCGTAGAGAGCCTCTTCAGGTACTTCCATTGATCCTATGCAGTCATGTTCTGTGCGTGAGTTCATTATTTTCTCCTGAAAATTGCAAATAAGAATATATACGTAAATACATTAAGTTGAGGAAGATTAGTATTCTTTCCTTAACTCCTTTTATCATAATGACATAAGGGGTCAATACAGCTTTTTAATATTTATGTTTTTGAGGTTAATCAAAAAATATTTGCTTTTTTTGTAAAATAAACAGTTTTAATATTGTTTAAGCGATACCTTTGGGCCGTTTCATCTGTCTATGTATGCTGTCGAAAAGGTAGATGGCAATTCCTGTCCAGATGAAGCAGAAAGTTACCAGTCGAGCATTATCGAAGGGTTCATTATATATAAATATTCCTAGTAATAGCATTAATGTCGGGGAAATGTATTGAAGCATTCCAAGTGTCATCAACTTTAAGCGTCTAGCCCCGTTGGCAAAGCAGAGAAGAGGTATTGATGTTACCACCCCCGCTCCGAGAAGGAGCGCGTCCGCTTCGCCACCGATTCTACCAAGACTTAGATTTCCCTCGGTTGCCAGCCATATTAAATATCCTCCGGCCAGGGGGATCAACACTGTCGTTTCAATAAATAATCCCGGCAGAGATTCTACTCTCATAACTTTGCGAACGAGACCGTAAAGGGCAAAACTTACAGCTAAAGTAAGTGCAATATAAGGGAATTTACCAAGATCTATTACAGAGTAGAGAACACCGGCGAATGCACAGCAAATTGCGGCACCCTGCATGCTGTTCAGTTTGTCTTTCATGAATATGAAGCCGAGCAGAATATTTACAAGCGGGTTTATGTAGTACCCTAGGCTGGCTTCGACAACATGGTCATTGTTAATCGACCATATAAAAACAAACCAGTTAACTCCGATTAAAGAACTGCTGACAGCAAGAAGAATTTTAACTTTTCGGTCCTGCAAAGCCGTAATAACTTCCGCCCACCGCTTTTTGAAGGATAGGACTACAGCCAGAAAGAAAAAGGACCACACAACACGGTGACAAAGCAGTTCAAGAGGCGGGACTTCTTTTAAAGTTTTCCAGTAGATAGGCAGCAGTCCCCACATAATAAATGCAGAGACCGCGAAGATAAGCCCTTCACGGGTTCGATTGATCATTATTTAAATTCCGTAGTAAAAAATATTTTAAGATGCAGATTCAGTAGGTAAAGGTACACTTATAAGTTTAATTCAGGTGTGTTTTATACTTAATGGTAAGTTACTTGATTGATAATCAATCAAAAAGCTGAGGGAAATCCGAAAAAGAATAACCCATATTAAACATTATGCGTGAGTCATCCTGTAGTTTTCCCGGGACGGGGTCGTTGGTCCAGTCATAATTATATTGAAATGATCCGAAGAAGCGGTCCACAATTGGAAACATTATCCCTGAACGTGATTGCCAGAGCCAGTTGTCAGAGTTTTTCATGCTGATCAGCCCCATCTGATTGTGAAATAAATTCAGCCGGTCGGGGAAGATCCACCAATCGAAGTTGATACCCCATTTAGCCGCTACAAATTCTCTGCTGTCGCGGGAAGTGTAATCTTCCCATACATATGCAGGGCCGGTTTCAAGAGACAAAGTCAGTCTATCACTGTCGAAGAATTGGTAACCAAGTCCTGTTCCTATTATTGATCGTAACGTAAGATCTTGGAATTGATCCTGTTGAATCTGTCCAGAACCTGTGAGAAATATTTTTTTATCTAAAAAACGGTTGTAGTCAGCAGATAAAAGCCAGTTATAATCGGAACGCTGTCCTTTTGATGTTGCCCAATAATGATCACCCTTTGTCTTCCAGCGATTTTTTCCTGTCGCATATGAAATATCAAATGAAGCGCCGATGTTTTCTTTGCGGGTATTACCTGATGCTTTGTTCCACCCTGCGCGTATCCCCCCCTTTAATTTGTAGTCTTTGGGACGGGAATTTATTGAGGCTACTTTACTGGTTTTTATACTTTTTTCAGTTCCAACCTGCTTGGTTTGTTCAGCTTTTACTAAGGAGGAGAGTTCTTCTTCGTCAACTTTGTGATCAGGTTTGACAAAAACTTGCATTTTTTGATCGGAATCAAGAGATAGCACCTGCCCCCAGTCTATTGTTATTTCTCCAGCATAAGTGGTCGTGAGCTTCAGTTTGCCGCTCTCCATCACGCTGACTTTTCCTGTTAATTTGTCCCCGTTTAAGAGATTAACTGTATCAGCTTGAGCAAGCTGTACTGTCATGATGGTTATGACAAAAATAAATAAAATCATTTTTATTCTTAAAAACATTTAATCTCCTAAAAAAGGTAGGGATTATTGAGCTGAAGGGAAAGTTATTTTTAAATTATCTAGCAGTCAATATACTAATTGTTGTGGATGGACCAGTTTGGAGTGAGTGCAGTAGTTCGATTATACGTTTAATCTGGTGCTGATATCAATGCAAAGTACCGGGCTGTTTTTGCTGCAATTCAGTTTTGTAGAAACGGTTATACAGGTATTTCCCGAAGCAAGGGATATATACGGAGAAGTTGTATGCCAGGCTTTACCGGATTTAATGGTCAGAAAGTATTCTTTAAGGGAGTGGTCGGCCCCTTTGGGGGCAGGCTGATAAATAAGTCGGCGATTCACTTTTAATCTAAAAGGATTGCAAATTGTCTGTGAGAGCTGTTTGCCATTTTCGTTTAAAATATAAGCGCATTCGATGGTACTGTTTTCATCTATAAACGAGGATAAAACAGCATCTGAATTATGTTCCGGGCTTAGAGTAAGGAGATTCTTCAGTTCTTTTGCCAGTTTTTTATAAGAATTTTCCAGCCTTTTTTCCATGGCAAGTCTTTCCATCATATGAACTTTAAATCTCGAAGATAATGATTTTATGGGCGTGGTGTGGTCATTTTTTACGTTTTCAGCACACATGGGTTTTCCGAAATAATATCCTTGAAAAACATCAATTCCCATGCGCATCAGGGTCAGAGCTTCCTGCGTCGTTTCAATTCCTTCCGCAAGCGGAAGAGTTCCGGTTCTCTCAGCAAGGTGTATGAGAGACCGTGTAACTTCAAGGTTGTGAAATTTAGTGTCGATATCCGTAATCAGCGAACGGTCAATTTTAATTATGTCCGGTTTGAGGGCAGGTATCCGGTCAAGGTTCGAGTGTCCTGTACCGATATCGTCCAAAGCTATAAGAAAGCCGAGTTTGCGGCAATTTTCAGTAAATTTGTAGAGAACTTCTTCATTTCCGGCTTTTGATTCAATTATTTCTATGACGATATTGTTCGCAGGAATTTCAAATTCTTTGATCATTTTCCCGGTGGTGCCTAAATCCTGCGTATTTTTTCCGAGCACCGCAGCGTCAATATTTACGGAGAGCAAAAGAGAGCGGTTGTGCTGAGAAATCGGGGCAAAAGTTTTAAAGGCTTTTCTTCTGCAAGCTCTATCAAGTTTTGTCAGTGTCCATAGATCCTTACACATTGAAAACAGCTCTACAGGGGAGATTATTTCTCCAGTGTAAGGATTGATACCTCTCGTTAAAGCTTCATATCCCAGCACTGATTTTCTGCTCATAGATATGATCGGCTGAAACATCGTTGCCAAGCATTCTCTTTCGATAATTTCGTGAATTGATATTGAGGGTGTTTTGTGCATGGCTTTAATCTTAAAAGCCGGTCGAAAGGGGGTGTGGAATACCTTTCGACCGGCAGGGTGGCCCCAATGCGAGTGGAGGCATCGGGTAATTTTATTGTATATTAGAGAGTTTCTTCGCCGGTTCTGATTCTGATGGTTCTGGGCAGATCCTGTACGAAGATAACCCCGTCGCCTTCTTTACCGGTCTGAGCAGCTGTTTTGATGGCATTTATAGCGTCTTCTACTTTTTCGGCCGCCAATCCCAATTCAATGCGTACTTTTTTAAGAAGGTTAACTTCCATTATTACACCGCGGTAAGTCTCAGTGAATCCTGCCTGTCTGCCTGAACCAAGGATGTTGGTTACAGACATAGTGTAGATTCCTTTAGCGTAGAGAGCCTGTTTAATCGGGGTCAGATATTCGGGACGAATGTATGCAATAATAAGTTTCATTTGTTTAATTCCTTTCTTTTTATTATGTGGCTACTCGTTGGAGAAGATCTGGAATCCGTTGTAGGATTCCATGCCGTGTTCGGATATATCGAGGCCTTTCATTTCTTCTTCTTTGGTTACTCTGATTCCGACAGTGGCCTTGGCGACAGCAAATGCAATGAGTCCTGCACCGAATGCCCAGACGAAACATACTCCGATACCGATGAGCTGAGGAGTTACAAGCGCGAATCCTCCACCGTAGAACAGTCCGCCTATTCCGTCATTGAGTTCAGGAGTTGTGAACAGGCCGCAAGCGAGCGTTCCCCATGCTCCGCAGACTCCGTGAACGGAAACAGCACCTACCGGGTCATCAATTCTAAGAATTTTATCAATAAATTCGATTGAGAGTACTACGAGAACTCCTGCAATCATTCCGATGATAATTGAAGCTGCCGGGGATACTGTTGCACATGCAGCGGTGATGCCGACCAGACCTGCTAATGCACCGTTACAAGTCATAGATATGTCCGGTTTCCCGTATCTGATCCAAGATGTGAACATTGCTCCGAGTACGCCGCCACAAGCGGAAAGGCTTGTTACTACTGCGATAAGTCCGATTGAACCGTCAGCAGTTGTTGTTGAACCCGGGTTGAATCCGAACCAGCCGAACCAGAGAATGAATACACCAAGTGAGGCCATGGGAATATTATGACCGGGGATAGCCTTAGCTTTGCCGTCAGCAGTATACTTTCCAATACGCGGTCCAACTATGATGGCACCTGCCAGAGCAATCCAGCCGCCTACAGAGTGAACAACTGTTGATCCTGCGAAGTCCATGAACCCGAGTCCTTCAAGCCAGCCTGTTCCGGCGTCTCCGAGCCATAGGCTGCCCCATGCCCAGTGACCTGAAACGGGATAGATGAGCCCTGTTACAATCATAGTTACCAGAATGTAGCTGCTGAACTTTGTGCGTTCGGCTATGCCGCCGGAAACAATTGTTGCCGCTGTTGCAGCAAATACAGACTGGAAGAACCAGAAAGTCAGCGTCCACTGTCCGTCAGGGGTGGTAAGGCCGACTCCTGCCAGACCGAATCCTGAAGTTCCGATAAATCCGCCAGCATCGAGGCCGAACATGAGTCCGAATCCGAAAAGGAAAAAGATTATAGAACCTGCCGCAAAATCGAGAAAGTTCTTCATAAGGATATTACCGGCACTCTTTGCGCGAGTGAATCCAGCCTCTACACATGCAAATCCTGCCTGCATAAACATAACCAGTATTGCAGCAAGAAGTGTCCATAAAATGTTCGCGTGGGTCTGGGTAAGAAATTCTTCTCCAGCAAAAGCTGCAGACGGAGCAGCAAGAGTAAGTACTGTTGCAATGGTCGAAACTTTTCGGCCTATTGATGAAAATTTGAAAAACATGAAGCCCTCCTTCGGGGTGTAAATGGCTTTAAGAATGTTTTTTTCTAAGCATCTACCGTGCCAAAGAGGTAACATTTTGATATTATTGAATTTGTTTGTTTGAGCTTAAAGTGGTCTGTTACAAAATTGTATTAATATGCTTTTATTTGTAAATTATAACTGTATAAATTTACAAAAAAGTAATTTAATAAATAATTATGATTTTAAAATTGAATGTAATTAACAAAAAACGAGTATTATATATGATAAGAAAAAAATAAAGAAAGTTGTTGACTCTTTTGGGTGAGAGTGATTACCTGTTTCCTATGCAAACTTTCAACTCCATAGGCGCTAGCCAATCTTATTTTTATTACTTCTATTTTTGGTGCACACCCGCTTGTGGTCGTGTGGAGGTTTGCTCGTGAGAAAATAGAAAGTTCTTAGCAAACGACCTCTACAAAAGGGCCGCAGGCGATAATTCGCCGGCGGCCCTTTTTTTTTATTTTGAGGTCGCCAGATGCAGCGGACCGATTATGAGGCAAACCAGCAGGATAAAGAAAATGGATATCGGAAAAAAAATCAGACTTGAAAGAATTTTCAACCGCAATACAGAACGAACAATAATTGTTCCTATGGATCACGGTATCAGTGTCGGCCCTATCGAAGGACTGCGGAACATGCGTGAAGCTGTCGGCGATATGGTAAAGGGCGGAGCAAACGGAGTGCTTATGCACAAGGGTCTTGTTCGCTGCGGGCACCGTATGGAAGGTCGCGATGTAGGTCTTATTGTTCACCTTTCTGCAAGTACATCTCTTTCGCCTACTCCAAACGCCAAATCTCTGGTCGCTTCTGTTGAAGACGCTTTACGCCTCGGGGCAGACGCAGTCAGTGTCCACGTTAATCTCGGTGATGAAACTGAAATTCAGATGCTTCATGATCTCGGTGAAGTGACTTCCCGCGCAACTGGATGGGGGATTCCTGTTCTTGCCATGGTTTACGCTCGCGGTCCTAAAGTTAAAAATGAATTTGACGCGGACATGGTTGCACATTGCGCACGTGTCGGAGAAGAACTTGGTGCTGATATTGTAAAAGTAGCTTACACTGGAGATCCTGAATCTTTCGGCCGGGTTGTTGATGGCTGCTGTATCCCCGTAGTTATAGCCGGTGGACCTAAGCTTGATACCACAAGAGCTTTCTTGCAGATGGTTTCTGATTCAATCAGCGCAGGCGGTTCCGGTCTTTCTGTCGGACGAAATGTTTTCCAGCATAAAAATCGTGTCAAATTGGTAGAAGCTCTCAGTAAAGTCGTTCACGAAGACGTAACAGTCGAAGATGCTCTCGAATACCTCGGCGAATAATATAATTGGAAACCATGATGAAAAAGATAATTTTTAAAGCAATTCCTTTTGATAAGAATCTTCTGACCTTAGCTCTTGAGTCCGGCGTAGATGCCGTTCTCGCTGAACCGGAACATGTAAAAGCGATAACTGAACTCGGCAGAGTTACTGTCATTACACCTGAAGATATGCCGCTTGTCGCAATTAATGAGAAAAGCGACGAAGAAATAGCTATAGGTCTTGCTGTGGAAGGACGCGAAGTTTGTCTTGCAAAGGGCTGGGAGATTATTCCGGTTGAAAATATTCTTGCACAGGTTAAGATATTAGCTCTCGAAGCTGAATCTCTGGATCGCGCAAGACTTGCCGCCGGAGTTCTTGAGCGTGGTGCAGACACAATCGTTGTTTTGCCGGAAGCGGCACACGATCTTAAGGCAATTGTTGCAGAACTTAAACTCAGTCAGGGCCACATGGAATTACAGAAAGCTAAAATTACCAAAATTGAATCCGCAGGGCTCGGGCACCGCGTCTGTGTAGATACAATCTCCATGCTTAAAAAAGGGCAGGGAATGCTGGTCGGTAATTCAAGCGCGTTTACTTTTCTGGTTCATGGTGAAACTGAGTCCAACCCTTACGTTGCGGCCCGTCCTTTCAGAGTGAATGCAGGAGCAGTTCATGCTTATGCGCAGATGCCCGGAGACCGGACAACTTATCTGGAAGAACTTACTGCCGGAACTGAAGTTCTTATCGTTGATGCAAGTGGAAAAACTTCCATTGCAACGGTCGGACGGTGTAAAGTTGAAGTCAGACCCATGCTGCTCATAACTGCCGAAGTTCCAACTCCGCAGGGACCGGTTGTGGGTAAGGTCTTCTTGCAAAATGCGGAAACAATAAGAGTTGTAAGCGCTGAAGGTGAGCCGGTAAGTGTAGTGGCAATCAAACCGGGCGATGAAATTTTGTGCCGTCTTGATGATGCGGGCCGCCATTTTGGAATGCGTATCACTGAAGAGATTGTCGAGGAATAATAGAATGTCAGAATCCAGCAATAATAACTTAGATCATCTCAGGGAAGAAATCGACTCGCTTGATGGCGAGATACTTGAACTTCTCAACAAACGCGCGGCAGCATCCCTTTCTGTAGGCAAGCTTAAAGCAGGGTCGGCTGATCAGATATTTAAACCTTTCAGGGAGCAGGAAGTTCTTAGAGGTTTGACAGAGCGTAATCCCGGGCCCCTTCCAAGTGAGCATCTAGAAGGTATTTATCGCGAGATTATTTCTTCTTCGCGCAGATTGCAGCGCCCTGAAAGAGTCGTCTATCTTGGACCTGAAGGAACTTTTTCATATTTTGCGGGATTGGAACATATGGGGCGTCAGGCAGATCTTGTGCCGAAAAACAATTTTGAAGATATTTTTGTCGCTGTATCCAAAGGTGAAGCCGACTTAGGCATCATTCCCCTTGAAAATTCACTCAAGGGTACAGTGGGGCAGAATGTTGATTTGTTCATGCGCTATCCTGTCTTCATTCAGGATGAAGTGTATAGCCGCATCAGTCACGGCCTCATAAGCAAGGGCGCGGGACTGGATCAGATCAAAACTGTCTATTCACACTCCAAGGCATTGGAACAGTGCGCCGGGTGGTTGCGAGTCAATCTGCCCGGAGCATTGCTCCAGCCTGTGGATTCCACAGCTAAAGCTGCGGAGATTGTTGCTGCAAGTGATGAACCGTGCGCCGCTCTTGGTAATATCAAGCTGGCTAATATTTTCGGTCTTAATGTCGTGGCGGAAGCTATAGAAGATTTACCGGATAATTGGACCAGATTTTTGATAATAGGGCCTAAACCGGGGCAGGAAGGAAAAAGGGATAAGACTACAATTCTCTTTACTACTCCCGACCGTCCGGGTGCATTGGTCAGCGTGTTAAGTGTTCTTTCCGGTAAAAACATTAACATGACCAAGCTTGAATCCCGCCCTTTTCTAGGGGAAAAATGGAAGTATATGTTTTTTGTGGACCTTCAAGGTGATCTCGGCACTGAGGAATATGAAAGCATTATTGATGAACTTAAGGATCGCTGTCTTACTTTCAAAATTCTGGGAAGTTACCCCGGTGGTTCACAGCACGGAAGTAAGTTTTAGTTCTCATAACTTCTTTTAAAAAAGGGGATAAACGGATGACTTCCGACAATTTTATAAAAATTAAAGCACCTTCATCTAAATCGATGTCTCACAGAGCGCTTATCGCAGGTGCTTTTTCAGACGGATCGACTGTGGTGATTGATCCTTTGGACAGCAACGATATTAATCGGACTATGGATTGTCTTTCGACAATGGGCGCGGAGTTCAGCGTTGAGCAGAACTCTACTGTTGCTATAGGTATGCAGGGCGGGCCTAAAGGCGGCGCAAAAGAACCGGCTGTTCTTGAAATGAGGGATTCCGGTACAACTTGCAGACTTCTCACTGCAATTGCCGGAGCCGGGAAAGGTGTTTTTCGTGTTCAGGGAACGCCCCGCATGCATGACCGTCCTATCGGCGAATTGACTAATGCTCTCGAATCTCAGGGCGTTAAAGTCACTTTTGCAGACAAACAAGGATACCCGCCGGTAACTCTTGAGTCGAACGGTTTTATCGGGGGAGAGATTGAAATATCCCTTGAGGAAAGCAGTCAGTATCTTTCCGGTTTACTGCTGGCCGCACCGTTTGCGCACGAGACGACTGTTATTAAAGTTGTCGGTAAAAAAGCCGTTTCATGGCCTTATGTTGCTTTGACTCTTAAGGTTATGGAAGATTTTAAAATTTCGTTTTCGGTCGAGAAACTTAAAGACGGACAATGGGAAAAGACAGATTGGAGAACAGTTTCCAAAGTTGTCCCCGGTGAAATAAGATTCCGCGTGAATCCTTCTGATTATCAGAGAGACAGTTACAGCGTTGAGGGTGACTGGAGTAACGGATCATATTTTTTAGCCGCCGGAGCTGTGGGGACTAAGCCCGTTCGGGTTGAAGGACTTGCTATTGATTCTTTGCAAGGTGACCGGGCCATTGTTGATATATTGAAAGCCATGGGCGCGAAGATAGAAAGTGATTCCTCAGGAGTAACAGTTTATCCTTCGAAGTTACACGGTATTGAAGTTGATATGGGGCTTTGCCCCGATTTAGTGCCGACAGTAGCTGTTGCTGCCGCTTTTGCAGACAGTCCCACGACTATTACTAATGTAGCTCACTTGCGGATCAAAGAATGTGATCGTTTGGATGCCAGTGCTACTGAAGTAATGAGGGCAGGTGGCAAAGCCGAGGTAGGGGATGATTTCATTAAGATTATTCCTGCTCCGCTTAAAAAAGATGAGAAGATTATTTTTTCAACATATGACGATCACAGGCTGGCAATGAGCACCGCAATTTTCAGCTTAGCCGGAATTGAAGCTGTAGCTGAAGAGCCGGAATGTGTCGCAAAATCTTTCCCTGATTTTTGGAAAGAATGGGATAAAATTAAAAAGGGTAATGGTTGCTAACATGGAATCTGATTTTAGCAGAATTCACAGCATAGCCGTAATCGGTTCAAGAGGGCAGATGGGTGGATTCCTTGCTCTTAAAGCCGAGCGGGCGGGGATTCTCGTCCATCGTTTTGACCAACCCCTTGACGAGAAAGAGATGGCACGCCTTCTTCCCGGGACCGATTTTGTACTTTTGTGCATTCCGGTAAATGTTATGGATGAGGTGCTTACTAAAGTTGTTCCTCATATGAAAAAGGGATCTATTTTGTCAGATGTAGGCTCGGTTAAAGGGCGTCCGCTACAACAGATGATCAGAGCTTATGACGGTCCTGTTGTCGGAACTCATCCTTTGTTTGGATCGACCATTCCTGTGGATTTTGACCCGACGGTAGCTCTTGTTGCCGGTCGTGAAGAAGATGCGGGCGCGCTTGAATCCGTTAAGGATTTTTATGAACGGCTCGGGTTCGGCGCATTTGCCTCAACTGAAGAAGAGCATGACCGTGCAATGGCAATGATTCAAAGTCTTAATTTCAGTTCAACCATAGCTTTCTTAGCGTGTGCAAGAGAGCTTCCCAATATTGAAAAGTATGTGACTCCGTCATTTAAACGCAGACTTGAGTCCGCGCAAAAGATGGTGACACAGGATAGTGATCTTTTTGTAACAATTTCTGACGCAAACCAGTATAGTCTAGAAGCTATCCGCCTTTTCCGTTCTTTCCTCAGTCTTGCTGCGTCCGGAGATATGGATCTTCTTTCCGAACGTGCTTCTTGGTGGTGGCGTGACAACCATACCTAGGGAGAATAATATCTGAAAAAGCAAAGCCGCATTCTCCCAGAGGATGCGGCTTTTTTTATATGTAGAGAATTGAGTGAGTGCTTAATCATAAAAATCAAAAGGGAGCAGGAGATATGAAAATCGAATTGACTCAGTATGGCAAATGGTTGCCGGCTGACGTGCAAACGCCCATCAGCCTTTATCTCGGGCTGGTTGGAGATGCACCGGGAATACTACTTGAGAGTGCCGAGGTTGATGGACGGTTGGGACGATACAGTCTTATCGCCTGGGATTTCAGGCTGGTCTTATCTCCTGTTCGCGGCAAGCTGGCTGTTGAATGTGCGGATTCACGCCTTGCCGGACTGGCGCAGTATTCAGGAATGGAATTTCTGGATGGTCTTCGGGCGGTGATGAAAGCTTTGCATGTGAACACTCAGAAAGAAGTTGGGATTCTACCCGCTTTGACCAGAGGGCTATACGGAACATTAGGTTACGGCCTTGCCGGAATGCTTGAACCTAAGCTTGCGGACAAAATTCCAGCCAAGGATGTTGAGGTTCGCCTTGCTCTGCCGGGGCGTGCTGTTCTGTTTGACCACTTGAAGCACCGTTGCTGTTTTCTTTCTCTTGATGAAGGTGCCAAACCGGAATTTACCCCGCAGGACTTCAATAGCAAGTGTGAATCTACCAAGGTAGGTGAACCTGTGGCTGTCCCGGGGCGTGAAAAATATATTGAAGGCGTTGAAAAAGTTCGGGAACTTATCGCAGAAGGTGAGTGTATTCAGGTGGTCCTCTCCACTCGTTTCTCAGCACCTTTCAGCGGTAATGCTTTTGATCTTTATCGCAGACTCAGGCAGGCCAATCCGTCACCCTTCATGTTTTACATGAAGTTCAGCCGTGAAGAAATTCTGCTTGGATCGTCTCCTGAAATGATGGCCCGTTGTGAAAAGGGCAGGCTTGAAGTCCGTCCCATTGCCGGAACTCGTCCACGGGGCAAGGATGCCGCCGGAGACCGCAAGTTCTCCGAAGAGCTTCTTGCCGATCCTAAAGAACGCGCGGAGCATATTATGCTGGTTGATCTTGGTCGTAATGATCTGGGCCGCATCGCCAAACCCGGTACTGTTACCGTTGAGAAGTTTATGCAGGTTGAATATTTCAGCCACGTTATGCACCTGACTTCATATGTGGAAGCTGATCTTCGTGACGATTATGATGCAATTGATGTGTTGCAGGCAACTTTTCCGGCAGGAACCCTTTCCGGTGCTCCGAAAATAAGAGCGATGGAAATTATTGCTGAAATTGAAGAAGTTCCGCGCGGACCTTATGGCGGGGCAATCGGTTTTATCGGACTCGATAAAGACTCGATCAATCTTGATACAGGCATAACCATCCGTTCAATGTGGATCAGAGATGGCAAGTGTCACTGGCAGGCCGGGGCCGGAATTGTTTATGATTCCGATCCTGAAATGGAATGGAAAGAATGTAACAACAAGGCAAGAGTTTTAAGAGAAATTTTGCAATCGGAGGGCGGCGATGTTTTTGCTCGTTGATAATTTTGATTCGTTCACATTCAATCTGGTTCAGGCTTTTCAGCAGCTGGGTGCCGAGCCTCTTGTCCTTAGAAATGACCGTGAGGAAATTCTGGAACTTGCTGAATCCGGAAAACTTGAGCGGGTCTGTCTTTCTCCCGGACCGAGCACTCCTCAGAATGCCGGTCTCAGTCTTGAATTTCTATCCCGCCTTCCTAAGGAAGTTCCGGTTATGGGAGTTTGCTTAGGACATCAGACTCTTGGACATTTTGCCGGAGCCTCAGTTGTCCGGGCGGGGCGCATTATGCACGGTAAAACTTCAATGGTTTATCATAATAATGATGGGCTGTTCAGTGGTTTGGACGATCCTTTTGAAGTCTGCCGTTATCATTCTTTAGTGGTGAATGTTGATGAAGCTCCTGAAATTCTAGAGCGCACAGCATGGACAGATCAGCAGGAAGTCATGGGACTTCGGTACAAAGATCGTCCGTGGGCGGGAGTGCAGTTTCATCCCGAGTCTATTTTGACTCCGGACGGACCGAAGCTTTTGAAGAACTTTCTTGAGGGAAATATTTAATCAATTTTCATTAATTTAAGGATATAAGGATAGTAAAATGGCGGAATGTGTAACCACGGCTTTGACAGAACTGACCTTCGGGCGAGACCTTTCAACGGAACTGGCTGATTGTGTTTTTGAATCTCTTTTTTCAGGGGAAGTGTCTCCGGTACAGGCCGGAGCATTGCTCATGGGGCTTCGTGCAAAGGGAGAAACGGCTTCGGAAGTTGCATCCGGCGTAAACGCCGCGCTTAAAGAAGCTAAGCTTGTTAAAGGGCTGACCGGACAGTTGATCGACACATGCGGAACAGGTGGTGATGGAAGCAACAGTTTTAACTGTTCAACAGCTGTGGCTCTTTATCTGGCAGATATGGGCTATAAGGTGGTTAAGCACGGAAACAGGGCGGTTTCGTCTTCCTGCGGAAGCGCTGACATCCTTGAAGAGCTGGAGATTTCAATAACAACCACAGCCGAAAATGTCGCCGAAGTTCTTGAGCGTGATAATTTTGTATTTCTTTTTGCTCCTAATTATCACCCGGCTTTCGGGAAAGTAGCTCCGATTAGAAAAGAACTTGGTATTCCGACTCTTTTTAATCTCATGGGACCGCTTTTAAATCCCGCTCGTCCGACTCATCAGATTCTGGGTGTCGGCAGACCGGAAATAATGCGTCTTATGGCAGAAGTTCTTGCTTTGACAGATGTCGGCAAAGCTTATGTTGTTCACGGAGCCGGACGTTTTGACGAGTTGACACCTTTCGGTATTAACAAGGCAATTCTTGTGGATGATGGAATGCTGACCGAGCTTGAAATTGATCCGGCTGATTATGGTTTTGCTCTTTCTTCTCCTTCGGATGTAGCAGTTACGGATCGTAAGAATGCCCGCGAAACTATCCGTAAAGTTTTAGCCGGAAAAGCTCCGCAGCCTATGCTTGATATGGTGGCACTTAATCTTGGAGCCGCCCTTTCGTTGCTAGATGGAACCAGCCTTGCTGATGGCATTGAAAAAGCAAAAGCAAAAATCGCGGTGGGCGTGAGCAGGGAGTATTAGAAGATGCTTGAGAAGTTTCGCATAGCCAAACAAAGTGAAGTGGATATGCTCCATAAGGTCGAGGCGGAAGGTGGGCTTCCCGCTCCATATACTGGAGTTCGTCCTTCATTTGCCGACGCGATAAGGCGTGATGAATCGGGTATGAAAGTTATTGCTGAATATAAGCGGGCATCACCTTCCAAGGGTGATATAAATCTCGGTTTAAGTCCTGCCGAGGTGGCGGATATGTATGCCGGTGGCGGTGCTTCTGCCATTTCAGTTTTAACGGAAGAGCACTATTTTAAAGGAAGTCTCAGTTATCTTGATGAAATTAAATCTTGCGGATTGCCGATGCTTCGCAAAGATTTTCTGGTTGATCCGCTTCAGATTGTTCAGACTGCGGCGACTCCTGCTTCGGCCCTATTAGTTATAGTACGCATGTTTGCTGATGACGGTCTGCTTAAGGAAATGATTGATAAAACTTATGAAGCCGGACTTGATGCGGTGGTTGAGGCTTTTGATTTGCAAGATCTTATGCGGGCCAAAAAAGCGGGGGCGCGGATAATACAGATTAATAATCGCGATCTTGATAACCTCGGAATCGACATGAACAGAGCAGTAGAGTTTATTAAAGAGCGTGATGACAGCGAAATCTGGATTTGTGCCAGTGGTATTAATGAACCGGATGATTGCATAAAAATGGCAGAACTCGGTTATGATAGTGTGCTGGTCGGGACATCCATAATGTCGAGCGCAAACCCGCAGGATAAACTTGCCGCTCTGGTTGCCGGATCTGCGTCTGGAGGCGGGCGATGAATCAACTCATTAAAGTATGCGGTATGACTCGCGTTGAAGATGTTGCTAATTGTGAAGAGCTGGGCGCTGATTTTCTGGGATTTATTTTTCATCCCTCAAGCCCCAGGTGTGTGGATGCGGATTTTGTGCGCTCGGTTGTGGTTAAAAAAGCTAAAAAAGTCGGCGTATTTGTTAAGCAAAGTGCTGCGGAAATACTCGAGATTATGAAGAATGCAAAACTAGATTTCGCTCAGCTTCATGGCGGGCAGAATGAAGAATTCTGCAAAGCTATCGGTAAAGAGCGCGTGATTAAAGTGCTTTGGCCCCAGCGTTATGATTCGGTGAAAGAGTTTCAGGATGATATTGACCGCTTTACAGCTTATTGCAGTTATATGCTCTTTGATGCCGGAAGTTCCGGCGGCGGGCATGGCAAAACTCTCGATTTTTCAGTTTTTTCAGAAGTGAAAATTCAGATACCGTGGCTACTTGCAGGTGGTCTTTCATCAGAAAATTTATTGGAAGCCATAAGTAGTGCAAAACCAGACGGTGTTGATCTGAATTCCGGTGTGGAAGTTAGCCCCGGCATTAAAGATATAAATAAATTGAGTGCAGCTTTTGTTTCAGTGCACTTAGCAAATAAGAGGAAAACGTCATGAAAAGAGGATATTATGGAGATTTCGGTGGACAGTTTGTACCTGAATTGCTCATGCCTCCACTTCTGGAGCTTGAAGAAGCAATGGGGAGAATTCTAAAATCAGCTGAATTTCAGCAGGAATTCACACGTTTGCTCAAAGATTTTGTGGGTCGCCCTACAGCGCTTACTCATTGCGCAAATCTTTCACGCGAGCTCGGTTTCAACCTCTGGTTGAAACGTGAAGATTTAGCTCATACCGGAGCTCATAAAGTTAACAACACTGTCGGTCAGGCTTTGTTAACTAAGATGATGGGTAAACCTTGTCTTCTGGCGGAAACCGGAGCCGGTCAACACGGGGTTGCAACTGCAACAGCCGCTGCTCTTCTTGATCTTGAGTGTGAGATTTATATGGGAGCTGTCGATGTAAAACGTCAGTCTCATAACGTTCGCCGCATGGAACTTCTCGGCGCAAAGTGCATTCCTGTCGAATCCGGCACGCAGACTTTGAAAGATGCGATAAATGCTGCGCTTCGTCAGTGGATAGCTAATCAGCGCACTACCCATTACTGCTTCGGAACCGCAGCCGGACCACATCCGTTCCCTCTTCTTGTAAGAGAATTCCAGTCCGTAATCGGTCGTGAAGCAAAGCAGCAGTTTAAAGAACGTACTGGTGAGATGCCTTATATGGTTGTTGCCTGTGTAGGCGGCGGTTCCAATGCAATCGGTATGTTCCACGAATTTGTTAATGAAAAATCAGTGAAGATTGTAGGCGTAGAAGCTGCTGGAACAGGCAAACCGGGATGCACTAATTCCGCACCTATTAATCTGGGTACACCCGGAGTGCTTCACGGAATGAATACTTTGTTATTACAGACAGATGAAGGACAGATACTTCCATCACATTCTATCGCCGCCGGACTTGATTATCCCGGTGTAGGGCCGGAACATGTCCATCTTCACGATTGCGGCAGGGCGCAGTATGGCATGGTCAATGACAGTCAGGCTATCAATGCTTTTCACGTACTTTGCCGCAAGGAAGGAATTCTTCCCGCGCTTGAAAGTTCACATGCTGTAGCATGGGTGCTCGAAAACAAGGATTCGATTCCTAAAGATGCAAACGTAATTGTGAATCTGTCCGGTCGCGGAGATAAAGATATGGGTATTTTAGAAGATTACCTCAAGCAGCACGGGAAATAGTGGAGCAGATAAAATGAGTATTACAACACTTGCTGATAAAATAAATGAAGCCAATGCAGAAGGGCGAACAGCTCTCATTCCTTTTCTTCCCGGTGGATATCCGAATAAAGATATATTCTGGAAAGAAATTCTCGAACTTGATGCAAACGGCGCAGACATAATCGAAATAGGAATGCCTTTTTCCGATCCGGTTGCAGATGGTCCTGTCGTCGAAGCCGCATCTCTCAAGTGTCTTGATGCCGGAGTTAATCTAAAATGGATTATTGAAGGGCTCGCAAAAGTTCGGTCGCAGATCAGCGCAGGAATCGTGCTGATGGGATATTACAATCCTGTGCTTCAATATGGGCTTGAGAAGTTTGCAAAGGATGCTAATGATGCGGGAGTAAATGGGCTGATCATCGCTGATTTACCGTATGAAGAGGGTGTAGAATTTCGGGATTTATTAGCGGAAAACGAAGTCGCTCTTGTTCCACTGGTAGGACTGAACACAACACCTGAGCGCATGAAACTTTACGCTGATGGTGGAAATGGGTTCTGCTATTTTGTTTCTGTATTAGGAACAACAGGCGATCGCGATTCTTTGCCGGAAGAAATCAAGGTGGGCCTTAAAAACGCGAAGGAAATATTCGATATTCCCGTAGCGCTGGGCTTCGGGCTGAAACATCCGTCACAGCTGATACCACTTGAAGGATTGGTCGACGCGGCTGTTTTTGGATCAGCTCTCATCCGTCATATCGATGATGGTAAAAGCAGCGCTGAATTTATGAAGGTCTGGAAGAAATAATATTAAAGATAGGCTTTTAGTAACCAGCTTTTGATGACCAGAGGGGGAACTTTTTTATGAAAGTTTTCTCTCTGGTTTTTTTATAATGGGAGTGTTTCTTATGTTGTGGGTTTTGTCTTTTTAATCATGTTTATGAGGTTAGGCATTTCTGTCATTGGATTTGTCAGTGGAACGTGGGATCTTATTCTGTTCGCATATGGTAGCTTTGTTGTGATGCTTAATTTCTTGGCGTTTGCTATTGCTATTTTTAAATTCGTGCAAAATATTTCCGCTTCTTTCTTGTTTGTTGGCATTGGCTTATCGAAATTCGGAAATACAGCCTTAAGGTGTTTAACTACATCTGTTGCATTTGGGTAAGTTTTTCCACGCTCAGTAAAATGCAAAATATACCAGTACTCAATTGACGGGTAATTAAAAAATACAGCCCATGCAGCTTTAGAGTCGGAAGCTCTTCTTTTCTTTTGTCCGCAAATTTTTTGAACTTCGCTTTGCAATGTTGTGATATTGTCAATTTCTTTATCAGATAATTGCTCGTTTTCGAGGTCTTTTAAAAAGATTACAGCATCAAAAGTTTTTGGGTCTCTTTCTATATAGGTATGAACTTTATCAATACAATTAAATATCTGAGTATGTATTTTAATGGGCTTGTCTGGCGATGCTAGACATTCATTTAAAACATATTTGGCATAGTTCTGCTCTGTTTGACCATCGCAAATTAATAGAATGTTGGCTTTTTTATTGCGAGTGTTTCTGGCGGATTGTTTTGGACGAGCCATTATAAACCACCATCCCAGTCGACCTCTGGCACTGCGCCGAATCGCCCATCAAGGTAATCTTTATAAAGTTTTTGTCCGCGATCATTTTTACTGACCGAGCCAACTCCCTTAAATTCAGATAGACTGAAAAGTCTTGTTTCAAATGTGTCTTTGTCTTTTTCAGTAAAATAAATTTCGTCTGGGCGGAGCAATGTTTTGTCCATGACGGTAACGTCGTGTGTTGAGAAAATTAGTTGTGCGCCTTTAGGGTTTGTAGCTTTGTTCGTGAATAATTGAATTATTTTACGGACGAGATATGGATGCAATGCACTGTCTAGTTCGTCAAAAGCAACAGGTGTTCCTAAGTAAAGATTGAGAATAATCATCCCTGAAATCGAAAAAAAAGTTTTTGTTCCGTTAGATTCATCGTCTTGAAAGTTAAAAGGAATTGGATTGCCTTGAATGTCTAAATGGGAAAAAGAGATTTCTAATTTGGGATTAAATAATCCATCTGAATCGTTAAAGATATATTCTTCTGAGGGGGATAAGCCTAGGCTTCGCTGCTTTTCATTTATGTTGACTTCATGGACATTAATGTCAGCGGATTTAAGGAGGTGAGTAACGTGTTCTATATTAATTGTTTCATTTTGAATAAAACTAGCTGTGACATATTCTGGAATATTTGTTGATGTGAATTGTCCAAAAGATTTAAACCAGCTTATAGCTGAATCAAAGATGGAAATTTCGCCTTTGTTTGAGAGGAGCGCAAGAGCTGTTTGTTGGTTATTGATCTCCGCTTTCCATACGTTTAAAAAAGCTTTTTTGGGGTGGATTGAACGGTGGAGTTCTAACTTGTTTTGTTCCCTGTCAATAAGAGTTACTTCTCTAGCTCCTTTTGTGTTGGGGATTGCAGTCAATTTTTCACGGATAATTTCTTCTGGAACAAGTTCAAGCCAATATTGATACATGTGTCCATTTAAAGCGATAAATTTTATCCTGAAACAAGTAGGTTTGTTGGCGTAGGTCGGATTTAATCGGAAACAGTTGTCTTCAAATAAATCTTCTTTTTTTCTAAGAACTGACTCTTGAATGATTTTTTTCAAAAAAGAGAAAGCCTTCAAAACATTACTTTTCCCCGAAGCATTAGCCCCCAAAATAGCAACACAAGGCAACGCTTCCGGCTCGCGGTTAATTCCCGTCTGTATGATATTATGATCATCATCTTTTTTGCTCTTAATAGCGGGCTGCATATATAAAGTCTGCTCTTCACCGATAGAACGGAAATTAGCGACACTGAATTCTAATAACATGCTGATATTCTCTCAGAGTTTGATTTGATGACACTTAATGTGCAATATGTGTATGAAGATATGATTTTTTTCCAAAAAATGGAAGGAAAACTTATCAAATAATGAGAAGTGCCACCCGTTAGCCCCATTTTATCTAAGTCGCTTTACCCTTTGGCAATGGGTAGAGTGACTGTGATTGTGAATCCCTTTTCAGTATTTGTGGCTTGCATAGAGCCTTGATGCATGGTTGCAATTTTTTGCGCGGCAGCAAGGCCGAGTCCGTAACCCGGTGTATCATGACCTTTGAGGCGGTGGAAAGGATTGAATATTTCTTCAAGCTCTTCTTCGGGAACAGGCGAGTGTGTGTTGGATATTTGAATTACGGCTTTATTCATCAATAGTTCATTTTTTTTTGCTCGCAGTTCTACTTCAATAACGCCGTTTTGTTCGGTGTATTTAAAAGCATTTCCAAGAATATTATCGAGGATGACCCTGATGGCGTTCTGGTCGCAATCGGTGATAGTTACGTCTCCAAGATCGCTTACTATTTTTAACTTTTTATGGTCGGCGGTTGGTTGGTACTGATACAGCAATTCTGTGATCAGTAAATCAAGATGAATAGAATCGTTCATGGGTGGAACTTTTTGCATATCGAGTTTTGAAAATTCTATTATTTTCCCGATGAGTGTATCCATGTGGACAATTTCGGATTGCATGCCGCTGATAAAAGTTTCGCATTGTTCTGGTTTATTATTATTTATTTTTTCCCGGATCATTTCCAGCGAAATACCCATACGGGCCAGCGGACTTCGCATTTCATGTGACACGTTGGCGGTGAGTTCTCTGTTGCTTTTGATAATTTTTTCAAGACCTTCAGCCATATGATTAAAAGTTCGGGCAAGTTCTGCAACTTCATCTTTTCCGCGTACTTCTACGCGTTGTGTCAAATCTCCTTGCCCCAGTTTAGCAGCAGATATGGTCAGTTTTTTTATGGGTCTGATTATGCGCAGGGCAACCGGAAGAAGGAAAAGAGCAGCCAGTATTGTAATAAGAGCCTGTCCGCGCAGGAACCATATTTCTTCTTCAAATTGTTTCCATGGGTGAAATAAGTGGTAGGTGAAAGGGTATCCTTCTGGAATGTCAGAAGAATATGTTCCGTAAACAGATTTCATTCCTTTACGACGTTCTTTATATATGTATACGCCTTCAGCGGTTTTTGTCGGTTCATCTTCCAAATGCAGGGTCAGGTCCGGGATTATTTCACTCGATGAGGCAACAATTTCTGAATATGGCCCTGTAATCCACACTTCGGCGTGGAAAGATTTGCTGAGTGTTTTCAGCATCGGTGTGAGGGCTTCTTTTTCCTGTTCCGGTGAAAGATGTTTCGACTCAATTTCCATTTCTGTGAGATTTTTCATGGCCATCAACTGGCCTTCTGTTCTTTTCATGCGTGGGCTGCCGGCCCATCCAGTGTGAATAATCCATATTACTGTGAATTCGGAAACCATGAGTACAAGCAGGAAAGCTAGAAATATTTTCAGGTAAAGTCTGCTTATTTTCATTTTTCACCTACGAACATATATCCGGTTCCCCAAACTGTTTTGATGCGTGATTCATGTTCCGGGTAGGGTTTAAGCAGTGCTCTCAGCTTGCTGATATGAACATCAATGCTACGGTCAAAGGCGTTAAAATCTTTGCCCCAGACCGAAGTCATAAGGTCGTCGCGGGTAAGCGGAGTCCCGTGATTGCCCATCAGTGCGTGCAGAAGTTTGAATTCCGTGGAGGACAGTTCCAGTTGTTCGTCTCCGATTTCGAGCCGTTGGTAGGCAATGTTCAGAATCAGACCTGCTACTTTGATAATACCTGAGCTTTTAGTCTCGCCGTTCCGTTCGGAATCCTTTGCACGGCGAAGCACTGCCTTGATGCGGGCGAGCAGTTCGCGGGGGTTGAACGGCTTGGGCATATAATCGTCAGCGCCCAGTTCGAGGCCGACAATACGGTCGGTATCTTCGCCTTTGGCGGTGAGCATAATTACGGGGACATTTGAGTGCGGACGTAATTCTTTCAAGACTTCGAGGCCGTCTTTTCCGGGCATCATAATATCCAGAATTACGAGCGAAGGGTTTTCACTTTTTACCGTTTCAACGGTTTTTTCGCCTGACGGAAGAGTGAGCACCTTAAAGCCGTAGCCTTCAAGATATTGGGTCAGCAAGTCTCTAAGCTTACTGTCATCATCGATGATGAGCACGGACAGTTGTTTTTCCATATTATCCGAATACCCTCGCAGGTCGTTTCATGAAAGGAAGAAAACGTCATTTTTACATTTATTAACAATTTTTATCATCAGCGTAATACTCTTTTACTACCCTTGAGATATAAAAAGTAAAAATGGAATGCAATGGAGATCTCAATTTATGCCTTCATATAAATATAAGCTGTTAATTTACAGTTTGATTGCTGTTTTCGGTTTGTCCGCATGTTCACCTTTCAGGCCTGCCCCTCGAGATGGTGTCACTATGGGGCTTCCACTTTCTTATACTTTGTATTCTTCTGAACCGCAGGAGTTTGGTAAGTGGTGGGAAAGCTTTGGCAGTGCTGAATTGAATAGCATGGTGGAAGAAGCGCTTACAGCTGATTTTGATGTGCGGATTGCCTGGGCAAAATTGCGTCAGCTTCGTGCAAGTGCAATAAAATCAGGGGCGGCAAAATATCCTACCCTTGATGGTTCTGGTAAATATACCGGTAGTAAGACCGGATCAGACGGGACAGAAGGAACAAAAGGTTCCACCTCCACTGATAAACATGAGCTTGGACTTACAGCTTCATACGAAATTGATGTATGGGGAAAGATTGAGGCAAAAGCCAATTCAGGTGAGCTTGATTTCTTAGTTTCCCGCGAAGACGTAAGCTCTGCGGCAATGACTGTTGCATCGGAAGTTGTCTCCCGCTGGCTTGAAATTCAAACTCAGCGCCAGAAGAAAGCCATACTTTTTCAGCAACTTGAAACTAATACGATATATCAGGATCTTGTCGAGCTTAGATTCCGAAATTCTCTGGCTAACGCTTTGGACGTTTATCAGCAGCGGGAGAATGTTGCTCGTGTGAAAGCTTTAATCCCTCCTGTTGAATCACGCGAAAGAATTTTATTAAACGAACTTGCGCTTCTGTTGGGGCGTCCAGCCGGGACAGTTGAGATTTTAACCACAGATTTTCCCGCTCTTGCCCCTGTCCCCGGACTAGGACTTCCGTTTGATCTGCTTGCCAACAGGCCGGATGTGCGCTCCGCAGGACTTAAGCTGCAATCCTCTGACTGGGCTGTTGCGGCGGCAAGGGCTGACAGACTTCCGAGTTTTAATCTTACAGGTAATGCCGCACTGACCAGTGCTCAGATCGCAAATATTTTCAGCGGCTGGATGGTCGGACTGGCGGCTTCCATTGCCGGGCCTATTTTTGATGGTGGCTATCGCTCGGCGGAAGTGGATAGAACCCGCGCCGTTGTCGATGAACGACTCCTTAACTATAAACGCACAGTTTATATCGCGTACAAGGAAGTGCAGGATTCGTTGATTAAAGAAACATGGCAGCAGGAATATATTACGGCACGTAAAAATCAGCTTGATGCCGCAAAAACCAACTTAAATGAAGCCGGGTCCCGTTATTTACAGGGGCTTGAGGAATATCTTCCGGTTTTGAGTGCTTTGCTCAGTGTTCAGAGTCTTGAGATCAATATTGTTGAGGATGAATCCAATCTTTTATTATACAGGGTTTCGCTTTATCGCGCACTCGGCGGCAACTGGACTGATTCACTTACTTCGGCTGATGAGCTTTCCGAAACATCTGTCAAAACTGGTGCTGAGATTAAAACCGTTTCTACGAAATAAGGAAATTTAGATATGGCCAAGCAAATTATGTATTACGTTAAAAATATAGGTCTTAAAGGGATTGTTCCTATTCTTATCCTTGTTATTGCCGGATTCGGAGCGAGGGCGTTGATTGCCAGTAAACCTGTTGCCAAGAAAAAAGCTCCTGTTGTTTCTGCTCCTCTGGTGAATGTAGAAATTATGAAGCCGCAAGATCTTAAAATCTGGACTCCGGTTATGGGGACAGTTGAGGCTGCTCGTAAAATTACTCTTGAGCCGCAAGTTGCAGGCAGGGTTATTTCCGTAAGCGATTCATTTATTCCCGGTGGATATTTCAAACAAGGGCAAGAGCTTTTGCGTATTGATCCTCTGGATTACGAGCTTGCAGTTAAGCAGCAACAGTCTGTTGTTATTAATGCGGAATATAATCTTAAGCTTGAGCGTGGACATCAGAAAGTTGCGGGGAGAGAGTGGAATCTTCTTAGAAAATCTTCCGGTGGAACTTTGCAGGAGGCTGATTTGGCACTTAGAAAGCCTCATCTGGAGAAAGCGGAAGCTGACCTCGATTCTTCCAAGGCAAAGCTTAAGCAGGCACGTGTCAATCTTTCCCGTACAACAGTAAGAGTTCCTTTTTCGGCGATGGTTGAAAGCAAGAATGCAGATCTGGGTGCTAATCTCGGAGAGCAGGAAGCTATTGCAACTCTTGTCGGGACCGATGAGTTCTGGGTGATGGTATCTGTTCCGGTTGATCGTTTAGATCGTCTGGTTATTCCCAGCGCAACTAATGGTTTTAAAGGTTCTGCCGCTCGCATTGTTTCCGGCAGCGGAGAAAGTTCATTTGAAAGAGAAGGGCAGGTACTGCGTCTTTTGCCTTCTCTTGAATCAATGGGACGTATGGCGCGTGTAATTGTTGCAGTTAAAGATCCTTTGAATCTGAAGGGTGATCCTGATCTTCGCCCTCTGCTTCTCGGTAGCTATATAAATGTTTTTATCGACAGTGGAACTTTAGAAAATATTTTTGCTGTATCCCGTTCCGCCTACCGTGACGGCAATACTTTATGGGTTATGAAGGATTCCGGCGTGCTTGAAATCAGAAAAGTTGAGCCTGTCTGGCGTGATCAGGATTTTATTTATCTTGATTCAGGTCTTGCCGATGGGGAAAAGCTGGTTGTGACCGATATTTCCGCGCCGTTGCAAGGAATGAATCTACGCGAAAACGTATCTGAGGAAGGAAAGGATAACAGCAATGGCTGAGAATAGTAAAAAACCGACCGGGCCGATTTCATGGATGGCGGGTAATTCAGTTGCCTCAAATTTATTAATGATAATTTTGCTTATTGGTGGGCTTGTAATGGCCTTCAACATTAAGCAGGAGGTTTTCCCCGAATTCAGCACGGATACCGTGACTGTTTCAGTTTCTTATCATGGAGCCAGTCCGGAAGAAGTTGAGCAGGGTATTGTTCTGGCTATTGAAGAAGCTGTCATCGGTCTGGACGGGGTTAAAGAAGTTACCAGTTCAGCTTCTGAAGGACGCGGGTCTGTTACTATCGAAGCGATTGAAGGGTATGATCTCCAGCAGCTTACTCAGGATATAAAAAGTGAAGTTGACCGTATTACTTCATTTCCAGAAGAAGCTGAAGATCCGTCTGTAAAGGAATCGTCCCATAAACGACAGGTTCTTGCTTTGATGGTCTATGGGGACGTGAATCCATTAACTTTACGCAAAGTCGCAGAAAACTTGCGCGAAGATCTTATCAGTGATCCCGGCATCACTCAGGTTGATCTTTCAGAAGTGAGCGATCTTCAGGTTACAATAGAAATTCCTCAAGATAAGTTGCGCGCATATAATCTGACGCTTACCGATGTTGCCAAAACCCTTAATGATGCTTCAGTCGAATTACCCGGAGGCGGCATTAAAACAGGTTCCGGCGAAGTTCTTGTAAGATTTAAAGAACGCAAGGATTTTGCTCGCGAATTTGCACGTGTACCGATTGTTACGGGTAGCGATGGAACGCAGGTGCGTCTGGAAGATATTGCGGATGTAAAAGAAGATTTTCAAGATGATGACAATATTACTTCATATAATGGAGTGCCCGCGGTCCGGATAAATGTTTTTAGAGTCGGTACGCAGACGCCTATAACTGTTTCTGAAGCCGTTCATGCGAAACTGAAAACGTTTAACCGCAGTCTGCCTAAAAGCGTGCACGTTGATGTGCGCAATGATTCTTCTGATGTTTTTAAGCAGCGCATGGATCTGCTTCTTAAAAATGGATTAATGGGACTGGCGCTTGTTTTTATTTTACTGGCCTTATTCTTGGAACCGAGGCTGGCTTTTTGGGTTTCCATGGGAATCCCTATTTCATTTCTAGGTTCAATGCTGATTCTTTCTCCCGCAGATGCAAGTATCAATATGATCTCTATGTTTGCCTTTATTATTTCGCTAGGTATCGTAGTTGATGATGCTATTGTTGTGGGGGAAAACGTTTATACTATGCGACAACAGGGTATGACGTGGCACAAGGCGGCTTACGAAGGAGCCAAAAGAATTGCTATGCCTGTAACGTTCAGTGTGCTTACCAACATTGTCGCGTTTATGCCGCTCTTCTTTATTCCCGGGATTATGGGAAAGATTTTCAAAATTATTCCGCTGGTTGTTTGTAGTGTTTTTGCGGTTTCATTGGTTGAAAGCCTTTTTGTACTCCCTGCTCATCTTGCTCATGGTGGAGAGGGGCAACCGGGTAGAATAATGGCTTTTGTTCTGAGGAATCAACAGAAAATTTCCAAGGGACTTATGGTTTTCATCGAGAAGGTATACCGACCTTTTCTTGATAGAGCTATCGCATGGAAATATCTGACTGTTGCTCTGGGATTTGCGTGTCTGCTTATTGCATTTGCATATATTAAAAGCGGCAGACTCGGATTCACCATGTTTCCGAAAATTGAATCAAATTATGCATATCTGACAGTTGATCTGCCTTATGGAACTGCAAAAGAAGTAACAATGGAAGTGCAGAAAAAAGCTCTTAAAGCTGCTGCTATTGTTACGAATGAAAATGGCGGAGATAAACTTGTTCGTGGTGTTTATTCTAAGATAGGCGGCGCGGGCAGAGGTAGTTCAAGCGGAAGCCATGTACTTAAAATTCAAGTTTTCCTGACGGATGCCGATATCCGCCCCATTTCAACTGACCAGTATACTAAAAAATGGCGGAACGAGCTGGGGCCGATTGCAGGTGCGGAATCTGTTCTGTTTGAATCTGACCGCGGAGGTCCGGGGTCTGGCGGATCTCTTGAAATTGAACTCAGCCATACTGATATCGGCGTGCTTGAGAGAGCCGCGTCTGATCTTGCTGCGGCTTTAAGTACTTATCCTAAAGTAAAAGATATTGATGACGGATATTCACCTGGAAAAAGACAGCTTGATTTTGAGCTTCTGCCTGAGGGTAGAAGTTTGGGATTGACTCCGCAAGGCGTTGCTTCACAGATGCGGGCCGCCTATTACGGAGCCGAGGTCCTTAGACAGCAACGCGGAAGAAATGAAGTAAAGGTCATGGTCCGCTTGCCGATATCTGAAAGAGTTTCGGAATATAACCTTGAAGAAATGATAATCCGAACTCCGAAAGGGACAGATGTTCCTTTGCGGGAAGTTGTGAAAATCAAAGGCGGTAGGTCATATACTTCTATTAACCGTAGAGATGGGCGAAGAGTTGTTTCTGTCAGTGCGGATGTTACACCCCGTAAGGAAACTGCGCAGATTATTCAGTCTGTCGTAAAAGAATTTTTGCCGCAGCTTAAGGCTGATTATCCCGGACTGGGCTTTTCCCTTGAAGGCAAACAGGCTGATATGCAGGAAAGTACGGACAGCCTGATTTCCGGCCTGCTCATGGCAATGATGTGTATCTATGCTTTGCTGGCGATTCCTTTTAAGAGCTATTTTCAACCGATAATTATTATGATTTGTATCCCGTTCGGCATCGTCGGAGCCGTTATCGGGCACATCCTGCTGGGCTACAGCCTGAGCCTCATGAGTTTGTTCGGTATCGTTGCGTTAAGCGGGGTCGTAGTAAACGATTCATTAGTTTTTATCGACTATGTTAATAAAATGCGCATGAAAGGGCATTGTGCGTATGATGCCGTTCTCGAAGCCGGAACGGCTCGTTTCCGGCCTATTCTGCTGACGACCTTAACGACATTCGGCGGGCTTGCTCCGATGATTCTTGAAACATCCAGACAAGCGCGTTTCCTTATCCCGATGGCAATTTCATTGGGATTCGGGATACTTTTTGCGACAGGCATCACACTGATTCTGGTTCCTTCCTTTTATATGATATTTGAGGATATCAGACGCGGAATCAGGAAGCTTTTCAGGCTTCCTCCGATAGTAGGAACAATGGACGGAGTTATCGAGAATGTTCCGGTGACGCAGTGTGAGCATAAGCCTGAATAATTAAAAATATAAAAACAGCCCGTTCAAAGTGATTTGAGCGGGCTGTTTTTTTGTGATGATTCCGGGCATAAATATAGTAGAGAGAAAAAACTGTTAGGGCGACCTAGAGCGTGGAATTTCCTCAAATAATACTGTAAGCTCTTCTCATGTCAAAACGCCCGATACTTGTTCTTCAGATGCAGCGGATGGGGGATTTAATCCTTTCTTTTCCGCTTTTTCTGTGGCTTGAACGAACGTACCCCGGTCATCCTATATGGGTTGTTGCGGAGGAGACTTTTTACCGGCCGCTGATGCCATTAAGCCCAAAGGTTACTTATTTCCCTTGGGCGGGTTTAGGGGTTCTTCGTAAAGAAAAGTACGAGCTGATCATAAATTTAAGCATTCGCGAGCAAGCCGCGTTTCTTGCCGGAGAACTCGAAGCCGAAGCTAAATTCGGCCCCGTAATAGACTCCGAAGGAACTGTTCGTATCCTCGGAGACTGGCAGCTTTACCGTGCAAGTGTGGTGCAGAATAATAGGCATAACCGTTTTCATTGGGCTGATCTTAATGCACTTGATTGTATCCCGTTAAGCCGTATTTCAAAGACTTCGTGGTCCGATCCCCGAACCTTGCAGGGAGAGAGCGGTCGTATAGGTCTGTTTTTGGGCGCAAGTGAGGAATCCAAACGTCCCGGCGTAGAATTCTGGGCTAAGCTTTGTTCCGAAATCCTTGGACGGGGAATGAAACCGATTCTTTTCGGCGGACCTCATGATAAAGGACTCGGGGCAGATGTCGCCCATACTTTCGGCGGCCCCGTGCTCGATATGACAGGTAAGCTTAATCTCGGTGAGCTTGCCGCGGTCGGGCAGTCATTACAACTTTTTATTACTCCTGACACAGGACCGATGCATCTTGCGGCATGGTCCGGGCTTAAAGTGCTCAATCTTTCCATGGGGAATGTTAATCCTTGGGAAACCGGACCTTACCAGAATGATCATTATGTGCTGCGGTCTACTATGAGCTGTGCTCTTGGTTGCTGGACTTGTGTGCGGGACAGACTGCATTGTCATGATCCTTTTACTCCCTCGCGTATCGCAACGGTTGCAAAGAGTATGATTCGTGATGACCGGGCGGCTTTGCATAAAACAAATTTGCCGGGATTGCGTCTTTATTCTTCATCCAGAAGTGCCAGCGGGGTGTATAACTTACTTCATGTAAGTGGGCGCTCCGCAGAAGCCGGCGACAGGCTTGGTCAATTTTGGCAGGAATTTTTCGGCATGGCATTCGGGTTGTGGGACAGTCGCGGCGCAGATAAGATCTGGGCTGAAGTGATCGAGCAACAGCCGCTTCTTGCTCGAAAAATGTGTTTCCATCTGCCAAGGTTCGGTAAGGAGTTCAGCAAGGGGCTTGCGAATAGCGCTTCTCTTTCTGAAACATTCTGGAACTCATGTCCGCTAATATTACGTCAATTTGCTGGATATATTCATCTTTTACTTCAAAATAATGATTATGACCGGGCGTCATGGATTAAAGTTTTATCCCTCTATGAAAGACTGGCAGCTATTGTCAGCGAAAAGTAATCCACACTGAACTATTTTTCCCCGTAGGGAAGAAAGTACCCTCTTTTTTAGTTTTATCTTAATGTAAATGCCTGAAATAATGTGTTTTCAGTTTTGGCACGCCTTGTGAAAGAAGATGACACGAGGAGCTAGAAAATGAAAATACTTCCACATCTTGATCAAAGTACTCAGAACTTAGAAATAACTACAGACAGGACACCCCTGCTTGAAGATTCATATCGTTCATCAATGTTCGATGATTTTCTCTATTCAAGCAATAAGGCAGGTCTTGAAAGTGTCTATCAGCCAGTGCAGGAAGCTGTAGCTGACATTCGTTCTTCGTATGACGATGTGCCGTATAATGATGAGCTTCAAAGTGCCTCTGAGTATATAGATGAAACAGCTCGCGAAATTTCAGTTCAGTCCGTTGAAGAGCAGCCTCAAGAGCTTCAGGTCAGTCGTGAAGACTGGAATGAAATCAAGGAAGAGCTGACTGAATATGGTATCGATAAGAAAGACATTGCTGATCTGGAAGAAAAGGTAATGAGTAAGGGCGGCCTTACTTACGGAGAACTGGTCAGCGAACTTACCGGTATGATGCAGTCTGTGAAGGGTTTTAACTTAGACCCGGTTCAGCAGCAGAATATGCACTCTATTTTTGCAAAGCTCGGTTTCGCTCCTGATGAAGCTAAGGCTATGCTTGTAAGTATTTCCAAGGGAAATATGGGTGATGTTCTTGAGAAGATGCAGGCTAAGCTTGCAGCTCTTTCCGATTCTCAGTCTCTTCAGCTTTCTGAAGAGGAAACAAATACTCTGAATTCTCTTTTTAAACTTTCCGGTAAAAACAGCGCAAAGGTTGCCCAGTTACTTACGAAGGACGGTGCAACTGTAGGTCTTATCAAGCAGGGATTTTCTGTTTTAAAGGATGCTTTGGCTGAGCAGAGTGTTGCTCAGGATGCGAAGGATCTCAAGCTGGTCAAGACGGTAAGCTTTTCTCTTCAAAGTGCAATGGATAAGGCTTCAGATCAAACACCTGATACAGTTCGTATGGCCTCTGCAAAGGTAATCAGCGATTCGCTTGGAATAGGGAAGGACATCAGTGACAGCTCCAAGCCTGCAACGCATGGTGAGGCCGGTGATTCTGTTATGTCTAAGAACTCTAATGAAAACTCGACCGGTAACTCAACGACGAAGCAGAACGGTAACAGTGCGCTGAATTCAGAAAATAATTCCGGCAGCGGATTGGGTAATCAGGGTAAGGGTGGTTTTGAAGATAATCCTCAAAACAATCCTCAAAACAATTCTGCTGCAAACGATTCTAAATATACAGCCAAACATTGGCTTGAAAATATTCTTTCCGATTCCAACGATGTAAGCACTTGGAATGACTTTTTCGGCAAGCTCTCAGATGCTTCGTTATCAAAAGGCGAGTCTTCAATTTTGGGCGAAGGTTTTGGCGGGGGAGCCATGGGCGCTCTTAAGAATGCAGCTCATGCCACTCAGTCAGGAAAAACCACTGGAATGTGGGAAAAAACTGCCCGGTCAAATATTCTGGAGCAGGTCCAGCAAGGGGCTTTTAAGAACTTAGGACAGGGAAAATCACAGATTACCCTCACGCTGAACCCTCTTGATCTTGGTACTGTCAACGTTATGATTCAGGTTAAGAATAAGGAAGTCCAAGCGACCATCAGGGCAGAGAATCCTGAGACCGCAAAGGTCATTGCAGAACAGCTTGAAACCGTTAAGTTAGCTCTGGAAGAACAGGGGCTTAAGGTCGATAAGCTTGAAGTTCAGACCGGTATTGCAGACAGAGAAACACAGTCTTCATGGAATGGAGCACAGGATCACAACAGTGCCCATTATCAGGAAATGATGGCCGGAATGAAGAAGCGTTGGCAGGCTTTACGAAACGGCGGAACCTCTTTGGCCCAGGATATGCAAAATATAGAGCATACGGCAACTATTTCCCAAAGCGGTCTACACATAGTCGCTTAACGAAAAATAAGAGGTAAGAGTCATGGGATATGTAGGATACAGCAATATATTAGGCAGAGCGGAAGCCGACATGGCAGCCAGCAATACGCCGCAACATAAATCTTCATTGGGTACAGATGACTTTTTAAAGCTTCTCTTGACCCAGATGCAGAATCAAGATCCTGCAAATCCTATGGAAGACAAAGAATACATGGCGCAGATGGCGCAGTTTTCCAGTCTTGAACAGCTTACTAAGGTTAATAAGAATCTGGAAAGTATGTCCGGCAATCAGGCTCAGGAACAGATGGTTTCAGCCGTTGGCTTCATAGGTAAAGAAGTCAAGGCGGAAGGTTATTCCCTGAGTCGCTCAGACGGAAAAATCAGCAAGGTCTTTTACGGACTTGGTGAGCCTGTAGCAAACGCATTTATCAATATTTACGACAATGACAAGAATCTTATCCGGACAGTCCAGCTCGGCTCTAAAGCTGAGGGAACCTACGAATTTGAGTGGGACGGAAAGGACTGGTCTGGAAAGGATGTATCGGATGGCGTCTACAACATCGCAATGGCGGCGGAAGATGCCAATGGCAAGCCGGTAATGGTTAAGACAGAAGTAAGTGGAGAAGTTACAGGTGTCGTTTCAGAGGGCGGTCAACAGTTTCTGCACCTTAAAGACGGTCGTTACATCAACTTTCTCAATATTAGAGAAGTTGTCAGTCCCACGGTTGTTCCTGAAACTCCTGACGGAGATTCAGCTTAAAAACAACCACGAGTCAACGGGACTTAAAGGAGGTTTCTCATGGGTTTATCAGCATCATTGTACTCAGGTATCACAGGACTACAGGCACACGGCGATAAGATGTCTGTTCTCGGTAACAACATTGCAAACGTTAATACTGTCGGTTTTAAAAGTGCAAAGATGCATTTTGAAGACGCTATCAGTCAGGATATGTCCACTGCGACCGGTATTGCTCAGGTTGGTCGCGGCGTTCAGGTAGGGGCAATTTATGCCGACTTCGCACAGGGTTCATTTGAGACAACTTCTGAATCAACTGACCTTGCAATCGGCGGAAGCGGATTCTTTATAGTAAAGCCTAAGGAAGATGAATCTACTTATTACAGCAGAGCGGGTAACTTTCGTTTTGATAAAGACGGTTACCTGACTGATCCGCATGGATACGTTTTGCAGGGATGGCAGGTTCAGAAATCATCCGGCGGTATTGCGACCGGAGATACAACGACCGCATCTAATGCAGTAAGAACTGTAGGTGTTCCAACTGACATCAGATTAGAAAATTTTCAGTCTGCCCCGCTGGCTACCAGCCGCGTCAATATGATTACCAACCTTGATTCCGGGGATGCAAGTCACGCAACAAGCGCGACCAATCCATATTTCTCATTATTTGAAGCGTGGGATGGCACCGCAGATCCACCACTCGGTGATTCTCTTTACGGGTATCAGTCGACTATCAAGGTCTATGATGCCAACGGTTCTTCTCATAATGTAACAACTTATTTTGATCAGGTTACACTCAGTAATGCCGGTGGTAAAAAGGTTTGGGAATTTATTGTTACCAGCCAGCCTAACGAAGATGGACGTCTTGTCGACGGAACTTCATCTTTTGCGACAACTTCCGCTGCCGGGCTTCTTATGACCGGAACCATGACTTTTAACGCTGCCGGTGATCTTACTGGAGTTTCGGCTTTCACACTTAAGAGTGGAGTAGCCGGAACTGATCTAAAGGATTTGTCAGAGTGGAATCTGGCTAACTTTTCTCAAAATGGTCTTCCGGTTCTGACAGCTAACTTTCTGTCAACTTCAAACGCCAGTTTTACTGACTCAGTCAGTCCGACTACGATTGAAATGAACTTTGGTCTGAGTAATCAGGATCTGTCAGGAAGTGGAATTACCAAAGGGTGGAATACTGGATCAGCTATAATCTCAAATGCCGGTCAGCTGGGAACAGATATTACCGATGTCAGCCGGATACCTAATTTTGGTGAGGTTGAGAAAAGTGCACTGTCAACAACCAGTTATAGCACCGGTTCAACCACATTATTCCAGTCTCAGGATGGATATACCGCAGGATTCCTGCAGAATGTATCTGTAAGCAGAGACGGTGTTCTGACAGGGCGATATTCAAACGGACAGATACTTGAATTATATGTTTTAACTCTTGCCGACTTTAATAATAGATGGGGACTTCGTCGGGAAGGTGGTAACCTCTTCTCTGAAACCAGAGAATCGGGTGACGCGTTGACCGGCTTGCCGAATAGCGGTGGTAAAGGGTCAATTGCTTCAAACTCCCTTGAGGCTTCAAACGTTGACCTTGCAGTGGAATTTGTAAATATGATTACCACCCAGCGCGGTTTCCAGGCGAACTCGAAGGTTATCACAACAACCGATACAATGATGGGTGAACTCATCCAGCTCAAGCGCTAATAGTCACTAATGTGTCCTGATAAGATGCTGAAAATATAAGAAAGCTCCTTTCTTACAACCTCCGCAGCCGGGAATGACTCCCCTGGTTGCACAGGTACCAGTAATCCTCGCTCCCGATCGTGCCGTATCGGAAGCGGGGATTATTTTTTTTTTGAGCCTGCCGGAATACTGACTCTTGCAAATGATTCATATCTCACCCGTAGTCTTTTTTATTAAACTATCCATATTTACTATTTAATATAAAAACATCAAAATCAGATGTTTATATCGTTTTTGCGTTGTGAATTGGTGTAGGGAAAAAATTGACATGTCCCATCGCGTACTGTCAGTAAAAATTGACCGATATTGCTCTTTTTTTGAAGTCTAGACTTTATCTATGCTTATAAGTCTTTATATTAGTTAGTAAAAGTGCTTTTGGCATTACCGTTGCTTTATGTTGGTTAACAAAACGGATTTTTGTGAACAACAAGGAGGTTCAGATATGTCCTTAGTCATTAACCACAACCTTATGGCCATGACCGCCCAACGCAATCTCGATACAGCGTACGGCAATCTCGGCGTCTCCACCCGGCGCCTTTCATCTGGCTTGAGAGTCGGAACCGCAGCTGATGATGCTGCCGGACTGGCAATTCGCGAACTTATGCGTGCTGATGTTAAATCTCTGAATCAGGGTATGAGAAACGCCAATGACGCGATTTCCATGATTCAGACCGCAGACGGAGCATTGCAGGTTATCGATGAAAAGCTCATCCGCATGAAAGAACTTGCAACTCAGGCATCTACCGGTACTTATAACTCCGATCAGCGCCTGATTATTGATTCTGAATTTCAGGCAATGGCATCGGAAATTACCCGTATTGCAAACGCAACAGATTTCAACGGAATTCATCTGTTAAACGGTAACCTTTCCGGAGCGGCTTCTGCTCATAACGGTAATGGGTTGCACGCAACAGGACCTATGAAGGTTCACTTCGGAACAGGCAACGATTCTTCTGAAGATTACTATTATATTTCAGTCGGCACTTCCACAGCCTCTGCTCTCGGTGTAAACACCGCGATTTCGACTCAGGCTTTGGCTCAGCAGGCTTTGGATAAGATTCAGCAGGCAATTATTTCAAAAGATAAGATTCGTGCGAATCTCGGTGCTATGCAGAACAGGTTGGAAAATACTATCACCAACCTTTCAATTCAGGCTGAAAACGTTCAGGCATCGGAATCTCGTATCTCCGACGTCGACGTAGCAAGCGAAATGACTGAATTTGTTCGTAACCAGATTCTCACACAGGCCGCGGTGGCAATGCTGTCACAGGCTAACTCGCTACCGAAGATGGCAATGCAGCTCATAGGCGGATAACGCTTGACATATTGGGTGACGATTAAGGACTGTGGAGATGGCTGATCACCATCTCCCGGTCCTTGACCTTTTTTAAGCAGATAAAAGCAAGACGAAATCAGAAGAAGAATTGAAGGCAGTCTAGAATAATCAGTCTTCAGTTTTTTGAGAATTTAAGTAAACAATTGCAGTTGCAGCCGCTGTCTGTTCAGCTTTTTTCAGACTTGTCCCTTCAGCCTCAAAAGTTTTTCCACTCGGAAGATTTAAGACTACCTGAAATATTTTTTCATGCTCAGGGCCTTTGGTACCTGTAAGCATGTATGTTGGTCGTTCTTTAAATATATCCTGTGTTATTTCCTGAAGTTTGCTTTTAAAATCTTTAGAAGTTTCAATTTTGAAAGTTTCAGGCCATTTATCTTCAAACAGTCTATGGATGAAGCTACAAGCCTCAGGATATCCGCCATCAAGGAATACAGCTCCTATAACAGCCTCCATTGTATCCGCCAACAGAGAAGCTCGCAGCCTGCCGCCTTGAGACTCCTCTCCTTTGCCAAGTCGCAAAAAGTAATTTAATCCCAATTCAAGGGCGATTATTGAAAGACTTTTTTCCTTAACCAGTTTAGATCTAATTTTGGTTAACTGTCCTTCATGAGCTTCTTGAAAACGCTTGAAAAGTTCTTCGGTTACGCATAATTCAAGAACTGCGTCTCCTAAGAATTCGAGCCTTTCATTATCTTCACACGGTTCAACCTGCTCATTTGCCCATGAACTGTGGGTTAATGCCGTGGCTAAATGCTTGACTTGCGAAAATCGATAGTGGATACATTGCTGGAGGCGTAAGTACTCTTCTTCCATAAAAACCTGCTTAAATTTATAGTAAAATTAAAAATGTATTCTTATTCTTCATTAGAGGCTCTATTTGAGCCGATATCTATCGCCATTATCGGGGCTACCGCAGATGCGGATGACCCCGGCACCATTGTTGCGTCTAATCTTCTTGCCTCAGGATATAAGGGCAAAATCTTTCCAGTCAATGCCGAAGGTGAAGAAGTTCTTGGAATAAAGGCTTTTTCTTCAATTTCCGAGATTCCCCGTTTTACCGATTTGGCTGTTATCTGTCTGTCTCCTGCGGAAGTTCTCGGTGCTGTAGAAATGCTCTGCGAACTCCCTGTTCGCGCCGCAATAGTAACGAGTTCCGGCTTTGGAGAGACAGGACGCGAAGGGTATATCCTTGAGCAGCGTCTTGCCAAAATCGCTAAAAAAACCGGTATGATTATATTAGGACCGAATTGTCTCGGGCTTATGAATCCAACTTTGTCACTTAACGCAAGTCTGTCTGCAGATTACACGAAGCAGGGAAACATTGCATTTTTTTCTCAATCCGGAGCTCTTTGCAATACAGCATTGGACTGGGCCAACAGCGAAGGGGTCGGTTTTTCTAAGTTTATAAGCCTAGGCAACAAGGCTGTTCTCAGCGAAGCCACAATGCTCAGATACCTTTCTAATGATCCTGACACGAAAGTTGTCGTCGGTTATTGTGAAACTCTTGAAGACGGACAGGACTTTTTACGGGTAGCTTATGATGCCACCTGCAAGAAACCTTTGATCTTACTTCGCGCAGGAGGGACTTCCGCCGGTGCAAGGGCGGCATCCGCTCACTCAGGAGCTTTAACAGGAACAACAAGCGCATACAATGCTGCTTTCCGTCAAGCCGGTGTTTTACAAGCTGTTGATATCGAAGATATGTTCAATCTCGCGCATGCTTTTTCCTGTCAGCCTCTTCCAAAGGGTGGCAGTGTTGCAATTGTTACTAATTCAGGTGGACCTGGAATTATTGCTGCTGATATGTGCGAAAAGGGCAGCCTTACAGTTTCGCGTCCTTCCAATGCCACTATTGATAAGATGAAAGGCTTTCTAAAGCCTTATGCAGCACTGTACAATCCTATTGATATGATTGGTGATGCGACATCTGAAACATATGCGAAGACTCTTAGAGCCGTTATTGAGGATGATGCTTTTGATTCTGTGCTGGTAATTCTTACCCCTGCCGCGAATATTGTTGCTGAGGTGGAAAAAGTTGCCGCTGACATACTTGTTGCAGCGATGGATTCTTCGAAGCCGATTGTTGCCTGTTTTATGGGGGGGCATTCTGTTACCGGGGCAAGAAATTTACTCCGTGACGGAGGAATTCCGTGTTATGATTTTCCGGAAGCCGCAGTCAGGAGCCTTGACGCCATGACTCGCTGTCACAGATGGCAGAATAAAGATTGGCCCATTGAGGTTTGTTTCAGGCGGGATATTTCGAAAGCGCAAAGCATCGTAGCTAATTCCAGAAGAATCGGTCTGATGGAGCTTGTCGAGCTTGATGCACAGCATCTGGCTTCGGCTTATGAGCTCCCGGTTCCCGAAACTGTTCTGGCCCGCACATCTAATCAGGCAGCCAAGGCTGCTAAACGGATCGGATACCCTGTGGTTCTTAAAGTTGCTTCGCCGCAGATATCCAGAAAAGAAGAGCTTGGGTTGGTTGTTACGGATCTCAATACTCCGCAGGAGTTGCGAAGGGCCTTTTTAGAGATAACTTCCCGTGCCGCCAGAAGATGTAAAGATGCCTATATTACGGGTTGTCTTGTTCAAGCCATGGGACCGAAAGATTCGCATGAAGTTATAATTTCTTTCAGGCGTGATGCCCAGTTCGGACCGCTTATCCGGTTCTCTCTTGGTGGCATTCACGCTGATATGCTTGGTGATGTTTCATCAAGACTGGCTCCTCTCGCTCTTAACGATGCACAGGAAATGATTCGCGAAATAGCGGCGTATCCTATTTTGCGCGGAGCCAGATCCGGAGCCGCAATAGATTTAGGGGCGTTGGAAGATATATTGCTCATGGTTTCTCAGATGGCATCAGATCTACCAGAGATTCAGGAAGCAGAATTCAGCCCCGTTATTGTGGGACCGGATGGGGCGGTTGTCGCCAATATGCGTATGACCATCGGTTAAAATTTAAAATTTAAGGAGTAACTTTCATGCCCGGTTTATATATAGGCTCCACCAGCGGATATTCCGGTAAGAATATGATCGTTATGGGACTTGGTCTGTATTTTCAGAAAGCAGGCGTCAGTCTTGGTTACATGAAACCGGTTGGAGCTATTCCAGTTGAAGTTGACGGGTGTCTCGGCGATGAAGACGCTTTTTTTCTTCAAGAGGTTTTAGGTGTTTCCAACCCGGCTAAAGTAGTTACTCCGGTTGTAGTTACTCATGATTTTAAGGTTCAGGCTTTTAATGGAAGATGTGAAGACCATGTTGAGCCTATTGTTCAGGCTTACGAAAAAATAAGCGCGGACAAAGATCTTACTCTGGTTGCAGGGTCAGGTTCCATGTATTCCGGCAAATATTGCGGGGTAGACGGGGTTCACCTTGTTAAAACTTTGGGAATTAAATGCGTTGTTATTGATAGATTTCAGAAAGAGTTGAACTACGACTATCTGGTGGTACTCAAAGAAACCCTCGGTGATAATATGATCGGGGTTATTCTGAATGATATTCCTCCTACTTTTATGGATGAAATAACCTCACTCATTAAACCTTTTCTTGAAAGAAAAGGAGTTAAAGTGCTGGGCGTAATCCCTAAAGACTCGCTCATGGGAACCATAAAAGTTTGTGATCTTGCAGAGCATCTGGGTGGTAAGATTATTTCGGCTCATAGTAAAAAAGATCAGCCTGTGGAAAGCTTTTTGATTGGAACTATGCAAGTCGAAAATTTTATGACTCATTTTCGTAAGCATCGTAATTCCGCTGTGATTGTAGGCGGAGACAGATCAGATGTTCAGCTTGTTGCACTTGAGGGAGAATGCCCCTGTCTAGTGCTGACCGGAAATCTTTATCCGAATGATATTATTTTAACTCGTTCAGAAGTTTTGGGGACTCCAATCATTGTAGTGAGGGATGACACTTTTTCTGTAGCGAAAAAAATGGAAGATATCCTTTCGCGTCATAAACTGCGTGAACCAGCCAAAATCAAGCACGGAGTTGAGCTTGTTGAGTCGCATATCGACTTTGCATTTATTAAAAATGAACTCGGGCTCAAATACTAGTTATTACTCAGCCCCGCACGGCATGCCGTGCGGGGCTGTTTTTTATGTAAAAAGCGGATTGTTTTTCTTTTCGTGAATGACTGAGGTCATAGGGCCGTGGCCTGGATAAATTTGTGTTTCGTCCGGAAGAATGAATATTCTGGTTCTGATGGAATTCAATAAAGTCTCGCTGTTTCCGCCGGGAAAGTCCGTTCGACCTACAGCTATCATGAATATTAAATCTCCGACGAATACACAGCTAAGTGCCGGGAAAAAAAATGAAAGACTGCCGATGGTATGACCGGGCGTGTCGAGTACCATCATTGGTTGATCAAATATAAACTGTTTTCCGGGTTTCAGGTCGGTTACTTCGAAGTCTAAAAGATGTGGGAATTCTTTTGATCCTCCGTATGAGAAAGACACGTCGTTCAGGTAGTGATCTTCGATGTTTCCATAAATCTGCGCTCCGGTCATTTTTTGAAGCTCACTCACTCCTCCGATATGATCTAAATGCATATGAGTCAGGTAGATAGATTTAAGATTGAGATTTCTGCCTTTGATCGTCTCTAAAAGGGGTTGCGGCTCCGGAGCACAGTCTATTACAATTGCATCTTTGCCGGAGGTCAGCAGGTAACAGTTTGTTTCTAGAGGGCCGAGAACAAACGTTTCAACTGTAATATTTGTCATTTTTACAAACTCTTGACTGTGTGTCGGCAATAAGGTGAATTAAAATTAATGTTCTGGAAAAAATAACTTTTCAACAATTATTCAGGATTAAAGATGCTTTACTTTTTAGGAAACTGTCAAATGGATTTCCTCAGTCGCGCTGTTAGCAAACTGGGGTATGACTGCGTGTATAAAGTGTTAGCTTCACCTTTTACATATAACAGTTCTCCCGGTATTATTCCGCAAGAGTTACTTGATAAAGATGTAAATCTTGGACTTGCAGATTTTTATCATGACCGCAGTCTTTCCAACCAGTTTGAAATGATTTCTTCTGCTGAGCCGGAACCGGAAGCTATTGTAATTAATCTGTTCCATGAAAGCAGTCCACTTTTTATTAATAGGACCCAGAAATATATATTCTTTATTGATCCTAAGGCATGGACATATCATCCAGATCTTGAGGAGTGGATGAAAGCTGGATTCGGTATGATTCAGGTAAATCCGTCTACCTATATGAAGCGATACGAGGAAATGCTCAAGAATATTCGCGAAAAATTTCCTTTGGTGCCTATTCTGGTTGTTTCAAGACTTTCCCATTTCCCGGCGTTCGGTCCCGAACCTTATTCGTATCTTGAGGGATGGAACGATCTGTGGAAGTACAGCGGTGCAATATTTAATCGCTGGGAAAATAATATTTCTGATTTAAATGTCGTTGATATGGACAGAGTTTTTTCCGGAATATGGGCTTCGTCCGAGAAGAAAATTGAAGCTCACTGTCCCTTTTTGAAGTTTAAGTTAGCGGAAGAAAATAATGTGGTAACAGGTATTCATGCCAGCCGTGACATTGAACATGTAGGTTCAATGTGGCCTGTTTTAGCAGCTAAGATAACAGATTTTATCGAGAATGGTAAAATCTGTTATTCCGCAAACGAAGTGAAACCGGATGAGTGGAATCATCCGTGGCAGCCTGAAAAATATTCTGAGGAAGAGCTGCTCAAAATGCTCGCATCAGGAGCAAATTATCTATGCGCTAGCGCAATAGGTAAATTTTTTGTTAATCTTGAGAAGGATTATACTACGTTGTTAGTCAGGACGGCTGAATACACACCAGTATGCCACAACACATTGCATATGATTAAAACATATGGCCGAATCTGGAGAAATCCTGATCTTTCGCAGTGGTGTCAGGCACATCGAAAAAATGTGATTGCGTTTACCGCAAACGGGCCGCTTTATACAGAGGACTACTTGCAACGGTTGGACGAAGTAGAAAAATACGCCTTGGGAGAGATTTAAACGGTTAGGGCTGCTTGAAGGTTACTGCGCTTCGTGCGCAGCCTGCATCCCGAATTTATTTAATATCAGTTGAAGTTCTCCTGTCTTTTTCATATTTTCCAGTTCCTTGTTGAATTTTTTTACAAATTCAGGAGGAGCGAATTCTTTGGAAAAACCAATGTAGTAATTTATATCTTTATTAGCTCCTGCGAACTGGATGTTATCAAGATTTAGTTTTTCGATCATTGCAAAGCCTACCTCTTTATTGGAATAGACTGCATCAACACGGCATTTAGAAAGTTTTTTGAAAGGCGCTATGTCGTCTGGAGTTGTATCAATACTGATTCTTCCTCTGAGTGGCTTACTTATTTTTATGAGCTCATTTGAGGTGTTTGAAGGGCCGTATACCCCTACGCGTTTGCCTCTGAGGCTGTAGATGTTTTTATAATTGATAGGTGTGGTTGTGCACTCAAAAAAACCATACTCTGTATTAATAATCGGAGGTGAAAATATTATCCATGATTCTCTTTGTTTATTTTTTCCTATTAAAAAAATAGCTTGCACTTCACCTTTTTTAGCCATGCTCTGCGACCTTCTCCAAGGTCGCAGTATTATTTCATAGTCGGTCTCCAACTTCATACATATTTTTTTAATGATTGCCGCACCGGGGCCTTGGACTTCACCATTTTCTAAATATGAAAAAGGTGGGAAATCCTGAGTGGCGAAAGTTATTTTGTCTTTCGCATTTGCAGGAAGAGGTGAGAAACACAACAAGAGAGTCATAATTGCGAATATTATTTTCGGCAAAGGATGCTCCTTAAAAGAAAATCCCGCTGAAGATTAGTCTTCAACGAGATTTAAAATAACATTTGGAGCAGTCTTCCGCAATGCTGCTTTGAAATTATTTAGGGGGTTGTTTCTCCGCTTTCAAAGCACCTAGCAAAGCTTCATCAAGTGAAGGATGTGGAAAAATTACTTTGTGGAGATCTTCTTCAGTCCATGCCTCTTGAACAATCATAGCAGCAGCAGTCGTGAAGCCGGACACATGGTGTCCGACAGCGGTAATTCCTGTAACTTTATCATCCAGCCATACCACTTTCACAAAGCCTTGAGTTGCGGCATATGATTGCGCAATGGGATTGGCTACCAGTTGGAACGAAGATACTTTTATCTCACCTTTTCCTTCAAGGTCGGTGACCATCTGTCCGACACGCATGGTTTCGGGTGATCCATAGAGAATTGAAGGGATGGGGGCATGAGTGTACGGACCTTTGTCTTTTCCGGTAATTCTGCGCACAACATATCCGGCTTGATGGCTGGCTGCGTGAGCAAGAAGAGTTTTACCGTTCAAGTCTCCGATCGCATAAATATGCGGTGCTGCTTCAAGGTTTTCATCAACTTTCACAAAGCCTGGACCTACGGTTGAAGCTCCGCAGTTCTCGAGACCGATCTCTTTTGAATTAGGACGTCGTCCAATGGCAATCAGGGCTTTATCCGCGATTATTTCATCACCGTCTTCGGTGCGCAAAACAGCTTTGCCGTTTTCAGCAGTGACGGATTTTACTTTCACGCCCAGTCTGATGTCCCATTTATGACGCTTGAAAACAGAGCGCAACGTTTTGGAGACTTCGGGATCTTCATACACAGCTATTCTGTCAAGAGCGTCCACGATTGTAATTTTCGTTCCGGTTCTATGGGCAATTTGAGCCATTTCTAAACCGATAAAACCTGCTCCGATGACGAGAAGTGATTCAGGCATTTCAGTGAGTCCAAGAAAGCCTGTGTTGTCTAAAACCGTCTCATTGTCAGGCTCGAGTCCTGGGAAAACAGTGGGATGCGAACCTGTCGCCAGTACAAGGTTTTTATATTCTAAAATAGCGGTTTCGTTCGGGTGGGAAACTTCTATTTTACCTTGTTCAATGATTTTTGCGGTAGCAGGGTAGAAATCAATTCCCAGGGCTTTAAGCTTTTGCGCCATCGCTTTACGGGTTGCACCGATAAAGCGGTCTTTTTTTGTGCAAAGAGCTTCAAAATTTATTTTTATTTCACCTGTCGCAACTCTCGCTTTGACCTGCGCAGCAAGGTCTTCAACCGGAGAGGTTGCGCCAAGATAAAGTTTTGTGGGGATGCAGCCTACATTCACACATGTTCCGCCGAGAAGATCTTTTTCTACCAAGGCAACTTTGATTCCGAATGTTGCAGCTTCTGTTGCTGCGTCAAAGCCGCCCGGGCCGGCTCCTACGACCACGAGGTCGTAGGAGCGGATTCCGGTTGGTAAATTATTTAATGTCATCAGTGATCACCATGTCGCGCGCAGCTTTTGTTTCATCCAGTCTACTGACTGGAAGAGTAACAGGGGCGTTCTTGATAAAATCAGGATTTTGGTTTGAAAGCTTTGCGATTTCAATCAAATCATTAATGAATAGGTCGAGAGTTTCTTTACTTTCAGTTTCAGTCGGCTCAATCATCATACATTCCTTAACAATAAGCGGGAAGTAGATGGTAGGGGCATGATGTCCCTTGTCGAGAAGAGCTTTTGCCACATCCAGAGCGCGTACTCCGTTTTTGGCTTGATTTACTGCTGAAAGAACGAATTCGTGCATACAGATGCGGTTGTAAGGAATCTCAAAGTATTTTTCGAGTCTTTTGCGCATGTAGTTTGCATTGAGAACAGCATTTTCAGTTGCTCTGATAAGACCTTCGCGGCCTAGGCGGAGCATGTAGGCGTAAGCTTTTAGGTAAACACCGAAGTTGCCATAGAAAGGAGCTACGTATCCGATTGACTTTGGAGCATCGTAGGAGAGGTAATACTGACCGTCTTCAAGTTTTTTCACTCGTGAAATAGGCAGGAAAGGAGTCAGTTTTTCGCATACACCGACAGGCCCGGAACCGGGACCGCCTCCGCCGTGAGGTGTGGCGAGGGTTTTATGCAGATTTAGATGAACAACATCAAATCCGGCATCACCTACGCGCATTTTTCCCATAACGGCATTCATGTTTGCGCCGTCATAGTAAAGAAGAGCGTCTTTATCATGAATCATTTTGACAATTTCAGGCAGGTGTTTTTCGAACAGACCCAAGGTGTTAGGGCAAGTCATCATAACCGCTGCGACTTCATCATCAAGAACTTCAGCGAGTGCTTCGGGGGTGATGATTCCGTCATGTGATTCAACAGACACAACCTCGTATCCGGCAATTGTTGCTGATGCGGGATTGGTTCCGTGAGCTGAGTCAGGACATATAATTTTAGTTTTCTTATTGCCTTTATCTCTATGATAAGCGGCTATGAGCATTACACCGGTCAGTTCGCCGTGTGCTCCCGCCATGGGATGCATGGTGAAGTCAGCCATACCGCAGAGTTCACTCAGCAATCTTTCGGTCTCGAAAATAACTTCGAGCGCCCCCTGACAAAGATGGCCGGCACCTTTGAGCTGGGAGATTGCCGGATGCAGTCTTGCGAAACCGGGTAGGGCGGCAACCTGCTCTGTGAATTTAGGATTGTATTTCATTGTGCATGAACCAAGAGGATAGAAATTGGAGTCTACCCCGAAGTTTTTCATGGACAATTTAGTGAAATGACGAACCACATCAAGCTCGGAAAGGGAAGGCATGCCTGAGCCTTTGCGCAGCAGTTCAGACGGAATATAGTATTCTACCTTGGTTGCGGGTTTTTCAGGCCACACACCTTCACGTCCGGGTACGGATTTTTTGAATACGGTTCCCATTAGAGTTCCCCCCGCAGTATTTCAGCAAAGATGCCGATTTGTTCTTCTGTGGTTTTTTCAGTGCATGCTACGAGCAGTTCGTTTTCAAGTCCTTCGTAGTAGCGTCCCAGCGGGAAGCCGGGGATGATGCCGCGTTTTGTAAGTTTGTCGATAACTTCAAAGGCGTTAACCGGAAGAGTTATTGCAAACTCGTTACCGAACGGGCCTTTAGTGAAAAGTTCCACTCCGGGAATGGCGGTGAGTCTTTCGGATGCGTAATGAGCACGCTCGATTGAAAGCAGCGCTGTACGATGCAAGCCTTCTTCACCGAGCAGGCAGAGATGGATCAGAGTACGAAGTGCGCATAATGCCTGATTAGAGCAGATGTTCGAGGTCGCTTTGTGTCTTCTGATGTGTTGTTCTCTTGCTTGAAGCGTCAGAACATAACCAGTCCTGCCTTCACTGTCTTCAGTACGTCCGGCTATGCGTCCGGGCATCTGACGAATAAGCTCTTTGGTACAGGTCATGATTCCAAGGTAAGGTCCACCGAATGAAAGAGGCTGTCCTACACTCTGTCCTTCCGCAACAGCAATATCAGCGCCCATCTCGCCGGGTGTCTTTAAGACAGCCTGCAATACTGGATAGGTCGACATGATTGCAATAGCTTTATGTTCGTGGGCCGTTGCAAAAAGGTTGGTGAAGTCATTCACTGATCCGAAAAAGTTGGGATTCTGAACGATTACGGCGGCGGTATCGTTATCGATTGCGGCTGTAAATGACTTGATGTTTGTACGGCCGTGATTGTGCGGTACTGTGACAAGTTCAAGGTTCAGATTGGTTGTATATGAGTCGAGCATAACCCTGTAGATGGGGTTGAGTGCTTCACTCACGATGATTTTACGGCGTTTTGTTTTGCGTACAGCCATGAGGGTTGCTTCGTATAAAGCTGTACCACCGTCATATACAGACGCATTGGCATAATCAAGATCCATAAGTCTTGCCATTGCAGTCTGGTATTCAAAAATGGCCTGCAAAGTTCCTTGAGAAGCTTCGGGCTGATACGGAGTATATGCTGTGTAAAATTCGCTGCGGGAAACAAGTGCATCAACTGCGGTAGGGATGAAGTGGTCGTAAAATCCGGCGCCGAGAAAACTTGTGAGATCTGTGGTATTTCTTGCAGCCAGTTGTTCCATTTTTTGCAAAACGGCCATTTCGCTGTTGCCTTTAGGAAGGTTAAAGCTTTTAGGTCTTAGTTCTGCCGGAATTTCAGCAAACAAGTCATCCACGGAGTTTACGCCGATCACTTCAAGCATTTCCCGTATTTGTTCCGGGGAATGGGGTACGTAAGGCATTTAGTCCTCCGATGAAAAAGTTACTTCCCCGCATGCCTAAAGCGGCTGGCGGGGAAGATTCAGTTTATTATATAATGTATGATGTGTCCGGATTAGTGGGCATCTTCTTCTGTTACTTCCTGATAGGCTGATGCGTCCATAAGATCTTCAGTAGGTCCGGTGATTTTGACTTTGATCAGCCAGCCTTCTCCATAAGGATCGTCATTCACTTTTTCAGGAGCGTCTTCAAGACTCTCATTTACAGCGATTACCTCACATGCAACTGGTGCATATACTTCGCTGGCAGCTTTAACCGATTCGATAGAACCGAATTCGTCTCCAGCTTCAAATGTATCTCCTTTCTGCGGTAACTCGATGAAAGTGAGATCGCCAAGCTGTTCCTGAGCAAAGTGAGTGATACCGATGGTTCCGTTTTCGCCTTCGACTTTGAGCCATTCGTGAGATTTGGCGTAAAGAAGTTCCTGAGGGATCATAAAGCCTCCTCTATGAGTGCTCTTGATTTAAGTTATTTTGAGTGGTCCTTTATAAGGACTTTCTTCTGATAGCATTCCTGCTTAAGAAATAAAAGTCTTACGGATAGAGTAATTCAAGATAATTACCTTATAAAATTAGCCGACAAAGAAAAAGTATAAATTTTGTCTAATTGGTAACCAATATAACCGTGTTACTCTTGCTTGTCTTTTGACGAAGAAAAGCATACGCAAAGGAATATAGTCGCTTTTCGTTGTTTATGAAATGTTCATGAAATAATAAGTTATTTTTTTGGGAGTAGCCCTTAATGGATTGGGTTTCAGGTGATAGAGAAATAATTTCAGTCAGAACCGCAGGTCGTGATTGGAAGATTGAAAGAACTGCCGATCTTGAGAGTTTATGGAACTCTATCGGTGAAGATGATTTCGGTGATGACGAACGTTTACCGTATTGGGCAGAGCTTTGGCCCGCAAGTGTTTTGCTCGGTGAATGGCTTTATCGGAATCGTTCTTTAATTAAAGGTAAGAAGTGTCTTGATCTTGGATGCGGCCTTGGTTTAACCGCCATTATAGGTGTGTCGCTCGGGGCAGAAGTCGTTGCTTTCGATTATGAATATCCTCCCCTTATTTTCGCAAAAGGTAATGCCGTTCTGAACGGAACGACTCAGCCGCTTTGGTTGCAGATGGACTGGCGGGAGATGGCCTTAGCTGAGAATTCATTTGATTATATCTGGGGCGGTGACATTCTTTATGAGAAAAGATTTTTTGAGCCGCTGGAAAAATTGTTCAGGCAGGTGTTAAAACCTGAAGGAACTATATGGATGGCTGAACCGGTGAGAGATGTTTCAACTCCCGTCTGGGAGCGGCTTGAGAGTCTTGGCTGGAAAACTTCTTTACCGCTGACTGAAAAAGCAGCCTGCTGTAATGCTGAAATGACTGTTAATATTCGGGAAGTTGTTCCCGGCATATCTAATATATAAGGAGGACTAAAATGGGTAAAACTATACGTTTCGGGGTTTCTCTAGATTCAGATTTGCTGGAAAAGTTCGATAAGCTTTGTGATGAAAAAAGTTATCAGACCCGTTCTGAGGCAATCAGAGATCTTATTCGTAATATGCTTGTTGAAAAAGAATGGGATGAGACTGACGGTGAAATGGCCGGAACTCTTTCTCTGGTTTACGATCATCATCAAAGCGGTCTTTCTCAGAGACTCACCGAGTTGCAGCATGACAGCCATGGCATGATTTTGTCCACGCTGCATGTTCATTTAGATCATGACAACTGTCTGGAAGTTCTTGTTCTGAAAGGTGACGGCAAGGAGATCAAAGAACTTGCTCACAGGCTTATTTCTACCAAAGGAGTCAAGCACGGCAAGCTTGGTCTGACTACCACCGGTGAAACTCTCGTTTAAATTTAAAGTACTTTAAATATTTTATAAAATTATCAGCATGGATACCCGTACGACAGTTTTGCGGACGTATCAAATAAGGCATCAGCGCTGTGATGCCGATGGAGTAAAATGGAAGACGTTCAAAACGGTCCCTCTCAAGTAGCCATGTCAATCGACAGAGTCGGAGTTCGTGACCTTACCCTGCCTCTGGTCGTGCGGGATCGTGCATCAAAAAGCCAGCATACAATGGCTAAAGTTACTCTTTCGGTAGATCTGCCGGCCCATTTTAAGGGTACGCATATGAGTAGGTTTATTGAAGCGCTTGAAGATTGGTCCGAAGAACTGGACTATAAAAGCTTCTTTAATCTTCTCAACGATATTTTAAAAAGGCTGGAAGCTAAGAGTGCTCATGCAAAACTTTGTTTTCCCTATTGTTTGAAAAAGACTTCTCCTGTCAGCGGACGTAAAGGGTTCATGAGTTACGACTGTTCCGTTGAAGGAGAATTGATCGGCGGGCATCTGGAGTTTACTCTCGGTGTGAAAGTTCCAGTAATGACCGTTTGTCCCTGTTCAAAAGCAATCAGTGATGAGGGCGCGCACAGTCAGCGGGCGGTCATACATATTAAAACGCGTTCGAAAGGGTTTGTCTGGATAGAAGATCTTATAGAAATAGCGGAAGCTTCAGGTTCCTCTCAAGTTTACTCACTTCTTAAAAGAGAAGACGAAAAATATGTGACTGAAGATTCTTTTGCAAATCCTACGTTTGTAGAAGATGTTGTTAGGAATGTTGCTAAGGGTTTAGAAAAACAGCCTAAAGTAATATGGTATAAGGTTGATGTAGAAAGTTTTGAATCAATTCATAATCATTGTGCCTTCGCAAGTATTGAAAAAAAATAAATCGTGATTATATTATAAGTACAGGAGGCAGAGGGGAAAGGTCCCCACCTGTCTCCGACATCAGCCGCTGTTGCTTCCTTGAAATACAGGTCGAGCGATGGCGGCGAACTTTTGTAGACGACTGAAAAGCTTCCGATTACTTCGTTGCTGCAAAAACCTCAAATTATCACGTATTAAGAATACGTTTCGAGTTTGAGGTTTTTTTGCGCCGCCTACGTGGTGGCAGTTTGTGTTATGGTTGAGAGACTATTGTTTTTTTTCGAAGATGGTTCGCAGCTTTTCAATTCTTTTTTTGTTGGCGGATAAATCCGAGTATCCGATACGTGAGGCTGAACGGACCTCTATTTTATTATTGTCTTTATCGTAAAAACATTCCAGATCATCTACGAAGCGCATAATATTGCTGGTAAATTCAGCGTGAAGATAAGCTCCTTCCAGCTTTATCACTTTGCTTCCATCCATTTGTTTAATGCTTTCCTGAAGATTTGCCATTACTGTAGCAAGTTCGCCATGTGCTTTCAGTGGGGCTATTTTGTGATTTTCATCTGATGCTTGTGATGAAACACAATTGGGGCTGGACGGGCATGCTGAAAATTCTCCGTTTTTAATGCCGAGATTTTCAGGTTTATTGGCGGAGCAGGCTGATATGAAAACAATTGCCAGCAAAGCTAAGACACAAAGTATAATTAATTTGTATGTCATGTCAGAACTGTAGTTTATTTTGTGTGAGGCAGGCAAGTTTTGCTATAAAAAAAGGGTCGGCAGGAAAACCTGCCGACCCTTTTCAGTTTTATGTTATCGATAATTTATTTGGATTCAACCGCGTGTTTCCAGCCGTCCTGACCGTCCGTCAGGATAAACAGGCGGTAGGAAGGGATTCCGTTTGCGTTAAGGTAATCAACAGTGCGCTCAGCTCCGCCTTGACCGCGCGGACAGATAACTACAACAGGCTGTGTTCCTGTTTTAAGGTCTAGAATGGGTGCATCAAGTTTAGCTTTGTCTGAACTTGATTTAACGGGATAGGCGCAAGTTTGAATAGCCCCTTTGATGTGGTGAGCTTTGAACTGGTCTGCAACCTGAATGTCAACGATTGCGATTGCGGCACTCTGATCAAGAGCATTCTGCAATGAATCTCCATTCATGTAGTTATATTGGTCTTTCATGGCAAAAGCAGAGCTTGCAAGAATCAGGATCATAAGAATTGCTGAACATACGCTTAAAACTTTTTTGGGAGCGAACATAATATTCTCCTTTGGGGTTATGAACAGAGTTAAGGCCGTATGTATAAGTATCTGGACTGAAAAGGTCTAATATTTATTATTGATTGGTTTATGCTTTATGTGTCTGATTTTCTGATAACAGAGCGCGGGCAGCAATAAGTTTCGAATCTTATCGGGTGTAGGCAGTTCAAATGCGAATTGTTTAGATAGAAATAGAAGCTGGCTGAATGAAAGCAAAGAGAGTTATAGCGCAGTCCCAACCGTGCAGGCCGGGACTGAGTCAGTGAGCTGAGTGGAGACTGGTTTTTAAAAAGGTTTGGTTTTAACGCAGAAAGAACCTTCTTTCAGCATGTCAGATATACTTATTTCGTCCAGAGCGGCGTACATTGCTTTGCTTGCTTTGATCCAGACTTCACGAGTCGGACAGTCCTCTATTCTTTGGCAGAGATTGTCGCTTGCCAGACATTCAACAAGTCCAGCCTCACCTTCAAGACTTCTGACAATAGCACCTACGGAAATCTCTTTCGGGGTCATTGCCAAGGTGTGCCCGCCGCCGGGGCCGCGTTTGCTGGATATGAATCCTGCTTTTTTTAATTCGCGGATAAGTTTTTCAAGATATTTGGTCGAGAGTCCCTGACGCTGAGCAATGTCGCTGATGCGTACGGGGCCATCTTCGCAGTGCATAGCAATATCGAGCATCATTCTTGTTCCGTATCTGCTTCTGGTGGTCAGTCTCATGTCCGTTCCTTGTTGTTTTTATCAGCATTAGGAAAGTAACGCTGTCCGGTCAAGTGCCGAGTGTCCGTTAAATTGGTTGTGACGATAAGATGTTTTTTGTTTTGTCGATAGTAGTATTCCTTTTGATCTTAAAATTTTTTTTATAATAGTTGCTTTCTTGATTGTGTTTAGCTAAAAGCGTATATTGGGATGTTTGCGCGTCTTATGTTGACGCTGATAAAAAGACCAATCTGGAGAAAATTATGTGCCCGAACAGTACCGGGAAGAAAGAGTTTGATGTTATTATCGTTGGCGGTGGACCAGCCGGTCTTTTCGCTGCGTATCATCTTGGCGAGAATACGGACCTTGATGTTCTGGTTATCGAAAAAGGAAAGCCTTCCCTCAAAAGAAATTGTCCCATAACCGGAGATCAGGAGTGCATTAAGTGCAAGCCCTGTAATATCCTTTCCGGTGTCGGCGGGGCAGGTTTGTTTTCTGACGGTAAACTTAATTATATCCATAAGCTCGGTAAAACTGATTTAACTCAGTTTATGTCTGTTGCGAAAGCTAAAGAGCTTATTGATGAGACAGAAGTTATTTTTAATCGCTTTAACATGGACGGGAAAGTATTTCCTACTGACATGGAAGCTGCGAAAGAGATTCGTAAGAATGCCCTTAAGAACGGCATTGATCTTCTTCTTATTAAACAAAAGCATCTTGGTAGCGACAATCTTCCCGGTCATATTGCGGCAATGGCGGAATATGTCAAAGGATGCGGTGTGACATTTCACACTTCGGAAGAAGTTAAAGATATTTTGATTGAAGACGGCGCTCTTGCCGGGGTTGTTACCAGCCGTTCTGAATATCGCGCTAAGAATGTAATTCTTGCTCCGGGAAGAGTCGGTTCTGAATGGATGGGAACTATTGCCAAGCGGCATGATCTTGCTATTACTCAGCGTGGTATTGAGGTTGGAGTGCGTGTGGAGGTTCCAGCAGATATAATGCGTGACCTTTGCAGTGTTATTTATGACCCCACATTCTTTATCCGTACCAATACATATGATGATCAGGTCCGCACATTCTGTACGAATCAGGGCGGTTTTATCGCGCTTGAAAACTATCAGGATTTTGTTTGTGTTAACGGGCATGCTTACATGGATAAAAAGTCTGAAAATACAAACTTTGCGTTCCTTTCAAAAGTAGTGCTTGAAGAGCCTGTTACCGATAATCACGCATACGGCGAGTCTATAGGTAAGCTTGCAACTATTATCGGTGGCGGAAAGCCTATTCTTCAGCGTTTCGGAGACTTGAAGCGTGGTCGTCGTTCCACATGGAATCGTGTTCACAACAGTTTCATTGAACCGACCATGAAGAATGTCACTTGCGGTGATATTGCAATGGCACTTCCTGAGCGTATTGTAAGAAACCTTATCGAAGGTCTGGAAAAACTTAATGAAGTTGTTCCGGGTGTCGCAAATGAAGAGACACTTCTTTATGCGCCTGAGATTAAATTTTTCTCAACACAGGTTGAGACAAGTAATATGCTTGAAACTGCTTACGAAGGTCTGTTTGTGGCCGGAGATGGCCCGGGCGTAGCGGGGAATATTGTTTCCGCTTCTGCAACAGGACTCATTCCGGCTAAGGAAATTGCCCGCAGAAATAACTGATCCTTTTTAATCTTCAAGTAACCGCGGCTGGTTGTCGTGTGTTACAAGTGAATCATATAGTCCGCCGGATGTGTTTAGCATCCGGCGGACTTTTTTGTTTTTGTTATATTGATGACACAGATTATTGAGTATGTTACCGATTTTAAAATACTCTCGCTCATGTTGTCCTGTAACGGATTAATTCAGCATAAGCAGTTGTTGAAAATTATTTCAAAAGCAGAGGTCGATTATGGTGAATGCTCCCCTCGAAGGCAAACAGTCCACAAGTGTCATTTTTGTTTTACTTATTTCCGCAGCCGCAGCTCTTGGCGGTTTTCTTTTTGGATTTGATACCGCAGTCATAAACGGGGCTGTAGTTGCTTTGGGGGAACATTTTAAGGTCGGTCCGGTGCTTGTGGGGATGTCTGTTTCGTTGGCCCTTATGGGGTCGGCCGTGGGAGCTTTGTCTTCCGGATTTATTTCTGACCGTTATGGCAGAGTGAAGCCTATGCTTCTCGCTGCGGTGATGTTTACTGCCAGTGGTATAGGTTCAGGCTTTCCCTTTACTGTGTGGGATTTTATATTCTGGCGGTTTGTAGGCGGGATGGGAATCGGTCTTGCCAGCGCTATTACCCCTGCTTATATCGCTGAGATTTCACCCGCTAATTTACGTGGACGGTTCGGATCGCTCCAGCAGCTTGCTATTGTAACGGGTATTTTTATAGCCATGCTCAGCAATTACATGTTGGTAAAGATTGCCGGAGGCTCTGCCAGCATGGATTTATGGCTGGGGGCTGAAACATGGCGCTGGATGTTCTGGGCTGAAGTCCCGCCTGCATTGCTTTACGGTTTCGCAGCTTTGATGATTCCTGAATCTCCCCGCTATTTAATAGGTACGGGGCGCGAGCGTGAAGCTGAAAGTGTGCTTTCAAGAGTTTTAGGCGAACGTGTTCTTGAAAAAATAGAAGAAATTAAGGTTACTCTTAGAGTTGAAAACGGTTCTTCTTTTGCCGATTTGAAAGGGCGTTTCGGATTTACACCGATCATTTGGGTTGGTCTGGGGCTTTCGGTTTTGCAGCAATTCGTCGGCATTAATGTCATTTTTTATTATGGAAGCATGCTCTGGCGCAGTGTGGGGTTTTCAGAGGAAAATTCGTTGTGGATTACTGTGATTACCGGAGTTGTAAATATTGTGACAACTCTGGTGGCGATTGCTTTTATTGACCGTGTAGGACGTAAGCCTCTGTTGCTGCTTGGTTCAGCGGGAATGTTGTTGACTCTTGGGTTGCTTGCCTTTCTTTTTGCCAACGCGCCGCTTGATGCTGCCGGTCATCCTGCCTTAAGCGGTTCTTCCGCCACCACAGCTCTTGTTGCAGCGAATCTCTATGTCTTCTGTTTCGGATTTTCATGGGGGCCCGTTGTGTGGGTTTTGCTTGGAGAGATGTTTAATAACCGGGTAAGAGCATCTGCTCTTGCTTTGGGTGCGGGCGCGCAGTGGGTAGCAAATTTTTTGGTTTCAGCTTCTTTTCCTTCACTTGTGGAATGGGCGGGACTTGGAAAAACCTATTCAATATACGCTTTTTTTGCTGCGGTTTCATTTTTATTTGTAATGTTTTTTGTGCGTGAAACCAGAGGGAAAGAGTTGGAAGAAATGGAGTAGGTCACGAAGTCTGGTTCTCAGTGTTTTTATTAATATTTTGTAATAAAAATTCACTTGCACATTGACTTTGTGTCATTTCATTGACACTTAATATATAGACTTTTTTTTAACAGTCGCAAAACAGTATTCCGGTTTTAAGCCGGAGTCGTGTGGAACGTTATTTTATCAGTTCCCCGGATAGTAAATTTCGGAGGCCAGATGGCTCTTAATCTTGATGGAATAATAGGCAACAGTGTTGCCCTCAGGGATGTTTTTAAAGTCCTTGGAAAAGTCGCGCCTACCGACAGTACCGTGCTGGTAACCGGGGAATCCGGTACGGGTAAGGAGTTGGTTGTCCGTGCTTTGCATCGCAACAGTAAACGTAAAGGGAAACCTTTTGTTCCGGTTAACTGCGGCGCTATTCCCAGAGAACTCCTTGAATCCGAACTTTTCGGTCATGAGAAAGGCGCTTTTACGCATGCAATCCGTTCACGTCCGGGGCGATTTGAATTAGCTGACGGCGGAACTATTTTCCTTGATGAAATAGGTGAAATGGATCTCAGTCTTCAGGTCAAGATTTTACGAGTCTTGCAGGAAAAGGAAATTGAGCGGGTCGGCGGCACTCAGATAAAGAAAGTGGATGTTAGAATCGTTGCTGCAACTAACCGGGATCTGGAAGTCGAAGTTGCCGCCGGAAGGTTTCGTGAAGATCTTTTTTATCGTTTGAATGTTATCCCGATGCATCTTCCACCCTTGCGTGAAAGAGGCGGGGATGTTCTTATTCTGGCAAAGCACTTTCTGTCCAATTTTTGTTCAGGAAAAGATAGAGTTAATTTGAAACTACTTCCTGAAACTGCGGATATGCTGGTTTCATATTCGTGGCCGGGCAATGTTCGCGAACTGGAAAATTTCATGGAAAGGCTGTCCATCCTCTGTGACGAGGATGAAGTTACGCCTGACGATCTGCCTGAAAAAATATTGAGAGATGTGGGCAGAGAACCTAAGATAAAAGTATCCGAGCTTGTTCAACCTATGGGTTTTTCATGGCCGACTTTAGAAGATATGAACGAGCACAGCAGTGAAGGTCTTAAAGATTTTCTTGAACAGATTGAGGATAAAATTCTTATTGAAGCTTTACAGAAAGCGGATGGCGTCAAAAATAAGGCCGCAGAACTTCTTGGAGTTAAGCGGACGACACTCATTGAGAAAATCAAGAAAAGAAATCTGGAAGTTTAAAGGTTTTTTCATTTTTATTTGTTGATTATGCAGGGTAGGCAAGAATATTGCAGAAATACCGGATTGTGACGATCAGCAGTTTTACCGGAGTATTCCGGACACTTTTGATGGCGGCCTTCATTTGGCTCGCTTGCCCCCATCCGGGTTTGGCTATGGAGTATTTTCTTGATACCAAGTCAGACATGGATGCCCTTCGTCTCGTCTTTGATCAGAAGAATCTTTCCGGCACAGTCCGCAGAACCGGACGTCAGCAGATTACAATTTCATTTCCAGCCAATTCCTTAAAGGGTGAAAAAGCCCCGACTCCTATGCCCTTATCTGGTATGCGTGTTGTTGATTCCATTAAAGTGGGACCAAGTTCGGTTGTTATCGGAACCAAAATGAGTGGGTTTGGATTCATTCGTTTTCCCGGTGGCAACGGCGAGATGGTTTTGCAGTTTTTCCGAGATCCCATTGGATCAAAATGGCGTTCTCCCGAAGATAAAGCAAAACGCGCTGCCGCCGTAAAAAGAAAAGCCGAACAAAGAGCAGCTAAAAAAGTTGCTGCCCAGAAAGCTGCCGCAAATAAAATAGCAGCTCAAAAGGCCGCAGCCCAAAAAGCTAATGACCAAAAAATTGCTGCGCAAAAGGCTGCTGCTGAAGTAGAACCTCCGATTATCGATGAAATTGATATTTCTCCTGAAGAAGACGGGCAGGCCGCTCCTGTTCAGGATGAAAAGGTTTTGTCTGAATCTGTCCCTATGAGACGTCCTTTCTATTCTGTTCCTTATACTTATCGCGCTCCCGTTTCCAAAGTCGGACCGGAAGGTGCTACTGTTGTTGATACTTCCAATCCACCGTTTAGAGCCGGTGGTTCATCCGGAAGTGTTTCCGGCCAGATTATGCCTGTTGCAGATCAGACGGGTGGCTCTGTTGCGGGAAGTATTACCCCGCCATCCGAGCAGGGACAGGAAATTAAAGAACCTGAGATTGATAAAGAATCTTTAGAAGTTACTGAACCTTCTGCTGAAGGATCTGTAACCGGAAAAATTTCACCACCACCATCACAGGTTTCCGGTTCGGTTGCTCCTCCACCTGAGTCAAGTGATACAGGGACTCCTGAAATGGGAGAATTCCCGATTGCTGATGAAGGTGTTGAATTTAACGGCAATGAAACCGAAGTTGAAGAGGATCTTTACAAGGAAGAGTCTAACGCTACGGATGTTCTGGAAAAATCTGTTGATAGTACTGACGCATTTCCTACTGATGAAGGGAGTTCTGCCGAGGAAGAAGGTGGTGAGAGTAAAGAACTGACTTTGGATGACAAGATAAAAATCGCCAAAGGAATTTTGCTTGCTGCTGAAACAGCTCTTGAAGACGGAGAGGTTCAAGTCGCTGTTGATGGATTTAAAGAAGTTACAGCAATGTCTTATCTGCCTAAAGAGCTGAGAATTAAAGCTGTATATGGTAAAGCTGAAGCTGTGACTGAACTTCATAAATCTGACATCCAGAATAATTTCGGTGTAATTTCCAGTTCGTGGATGGAAGCCATGAACTCGGATACTAATTCACCAAATGTGCCTATGGCGCTGCTTAATCTCGGTCTTATAAATTTGAAAGTCGGAAATATGCCGGAAGCAAAAGCATATTTTAATTTATTAAAATCTCAGTATCCTAATGACCTGAATATTCCTTATATAAGTTACTATTGGGGTGAATATTACTTGGGTATGCACGAGTATGAGAAAGCAGCGGACCAGTTTCAAACTCTGGTTCAGAGTTACCCTGACAGCAAGGTTGTGCGCGAAGCCGCTCTTGGACTTGCAAAATCTCTTGATGCTCTCGGGTATAACGAGCAGGCATTTCAAATTATCGATTACATAGATAAACGTTGGCCCAGATATTATATTGAAGATCTCGGATTTTTACTGATGGCGGCAAACACCCAGAATAGGCTTGGGAAGGTCGAGGATGCCAAGGATAACTATTGGGCGTATTATAATCTGGCACCGGATGCAAAAGAGAATGATATCGTCTTAGCCCGTATCGGTGATATTTATCTTAAAACCGGGGATTCACGAGCTGCAAAAGAGATTTATGAAAAAACGGCGAAGGATTATCCCGAGGAGGAAGGCGGTCTTGTTTCTCTGATGCGTCTTGCTGAAGAAGGTATTTATGATAACCCCAGCATGGACGATATGGATAAGGTTTTTGACCGTCCTTATAATCTCAGACCTCAGAAAATTTATACTCAGATTATTGAAAAACATCCTGACAGTCCCCTTGCCCCGCTTGCTCAGCTCAAGCTGGCAATGTGGTATTATTGGAATAAAAAATATGGTGATTGTCTCGGATCTGTGCAGGATTTTCTTGATAAATATCCTAGAAGTTCCTTGCATGATAAGGCCAGTGAATTAGGTTTCAGAGTTTTTGATAAAGCTGTTCCAGAGTTGGTCAAAGATGAAAATTACGGCAGAGTCGTGTCTTTCTGGAATTCCTACGCCAAGAAAAATAATAACGGCGACGGAGTCAGTGATGAGACCAGAATGGGCGTTGCTTTAAGTTACTGGAAAAAAGATCAGCCAGAGGAAGCCCTTAAACTTGTCGAGCGCTATCTGACAAAGAAACAGGTTCCCAAATATTCAGCCATGGCGCTTGATATGGCACTTGGAATATATGTGGAAGGGCAGGCTTGGAGCAAGGTTACCGAGTTGGTTGATATGGCTAGAAATAACTGGGATGTTGATCCTAAGCAGAAAGTTCATATCGAATATGCCAAAGCTATGGCGTTTGAAAATCTCGGTGAGACTGAATTAAGTACGCCTCTCTGGGCTGGACTTGCCGCTAATTTACTTCTTCCGGAATCTTCAAGAGCATATGCCATGTATTATATGGCAAAATCTGCTATGAAACAGAAGGAACTGAAAAAAGTATTTGTTTATTCTCAGGAAGCTCTTTCAATGCTGCTTGAAACAGGCGGAGATAGAGAGAAGATCAAGGACTGTATTTTGATGACTATTTTTGCTGCTGAAAGTTCCGGCAGATATAGAGAGGCTCTTCAGTGGGCTGCCGAGTATGATAAGTATATACCGATTTCAGATCCGGAGTGGGCTTCTTCCCGTTTCAGGCTGGCTCAGCTTTATGAAAAAGCAGGAGCCATGGCTGAGTGGCAAAAGTTGATGGAGGAAGTTGCTGAGAAAAGTCCTGACGATTTGTATGGACGCTTGGCTACATCCGCTCTTGCAACCCGTAAAATTGAGCGAGACGCATCAAGATTCGAGCCGACACCGTCTTTTTAATCGGCAGTAGTTTTTGATTCGATCCTCCGGAGGCAGGTGGATATGGATAGAAAGCCAATCGTTGCAGGGCGATTTTATACTGACAATCCGCAGGAACTAAAAAATGAAGTGGAGCAGTATACCGGACCTCGTAAAAAGAAATCTAAACCCCCTTATGATAAGCTGGTGATGCTTCCTCATGCCGGGTATGTGTTTTCCGGCGGAACATGCGGTAAAACTCTGGCGGAAGTTTCTCTGGCTCCCGTTGTAATTCTTTTAGGTCCGAATCATACAGGATTAGGCGCGCCTTTGTCTGTCTGGTCGACCGGTTGCTGGAATTTTCCCGGCGGTAAGCTGGATGTGGATGAAGGGCTGGCTGCACAGCTCCTTGAAAGCGGAGCCGGATTTGTCTCAAACGAAGCCGCTCACAGTAGAGAGCATTCTTTAGAAGTCCTTATTCCTTTTTTACATCACGTTAATCCGGCAACTAAAATTGTTCCTGTCTGCGTTTCTGAGTCTGCCCCCCGGTCACTTAAAAAGGCCGGAGAAGCTCTGGCTGAAATTATTGAGCGCAGTTCTAAACCCGTTTCAATAGTAGTCAGCTCGGATATGAGTCATTTCATTACCGCTGAAATGGCCAAAAAACTTGATTCAATTGCACTTGAAGCTGTGATCAGAATGGACCCTGAAGGGTTTTATTCGGCAGTTTCCACTAATAATATAAGTATGTGCGGAGTCTTACCTATGACTCTCGGCATGTATGCCGTACAAAAGAATGGTGCAGTACGTGGGAAACTCCTTGATTATACCAATTCTGGCAAGGTTACCGGGGATTATGAAAGTGTAGTGGCTTATGCCGGGGTAATTATTTCATAAACAGTGCATTTTTAGATTTTAAATATGGTTTATTTGACGGTCGTTATAAAAATAACGGCCGTTTTTTTATATCCTAGATTCAACTAGTAAGTGCAACTGTTGTTTAAGTCTCTAAATACTTGATTTGGCGTTTTAAAATCAAGACAT